>JAEZGP010000054.1 GCA_023437285.1 Actinomycetes bacterium
CGGTGGACCCGGTCGACCCGGACCGCCCGCTGGACGCCGACGTCCGCGCGGCGGCCGCGCTGGTCACTGCGATGGTTGCGGCGGACCCGGACACGACCGGCGGGCACGGGTCGCGCGGTACTCCGGCAACCGGATGGTGAACCGGGCCCCCCGGTCGGGCGCGCCAACCGCCTCGATGGTGCCGCCGTGGCTGGTCACCACCTCGCGGGTCAGGGCGAGGCCCAGCCCGTAGCGGTGGCCCTCGCCGCGCGGGCCGTGGCGGAACCGGCTGAAGATCCACTCGACGTCGCCGGGGTCGAAGCCGTGGCCGGTGTCGGTGACGCTGAGCTCCACCAGTCCCGCCGGGACCCGGCCCAGGGTCAGCTTGATCCGGCCGCCCGGCGGGGTGTGCCCGATGGCGTTGGCGAGCAGCTCGCCGATCGCCCGCCGCAATGCCGAGTCGACCCCCTGGACGAACAGCGGGTCGCCGGGGCGGTCCACGGTGATGGTGAGCTGGCGCTCCGCCGCGCGATCGGCCTCCGCGGCGACCGCCGCCTCGGCGAGGGTGACCAGGTTCAGGGGCGGACCGTCGCGGGCCGTCGGACTCGCCGCGAGGCGCGCCGACAGCAGCAGGTCGTCGACGATCTCCGACAGCCGGCGCAGGGTGCCGCCGAGCCGGTTGAGCCCGTCGCGGTGCTCGAGCGCCAGCCCGTCGCGTTCGGCCAGCCGCCCGAGGACCTGCAGCCGGGTGTACGCCTGGGTGATCGGGGTGCGCAGCTCGTGGCTCGCGTCGGCCACGAAGCGGCGCTCCTTGGCCAGCGCCTCGGCGAGCGGCGCAACCGCCCGCCGCCCCACGAGTACGCCGGTCAGCCCCGCGACGAACAGCCCGATCGCCTCCGCGAGCCCGAGGGCGCGCAGCAGGTACCCCCGGTCGGCGAGCTGGTAGCGCATGTCGATGACCGCCTGGACGGTACGCCCGTCGCGGCGGGCCTGCGTACGCACCCGGTAGCGCGTGCCGTTGCGCTCCACCGTCCGTTCGAGCGCCGCCCCGGACGCGTTCACCTGGTCGAGGTCGGCGCGCAGCGGGAACCCGGCCGGGGCCGGCGCGGGGGCGCCCGCCACGACGCCGCCGCCCAGCGTGAACACCCAGGTGCACACCGGCGGTGCCGCCAGCTCGCCGAACGCGGCGCTGACGGCCAGCTCGCGACTGATCTGGCTGTCCTGCGAATCGACGAGGACGGCGTAGGCGATCGCGCCGACGGCGGTCACCAGCAGGGTGATGACCGAGCCGACGAGGACGCTGACGCGAATGCGGGCACGGCGGATCACCGCCCGCTCCGGCTCGGCCCACGACCCGCCGGCCAGCCGACGCTTGAGCGCCGCGCCCCCGCCGTTAACGCTCACAAGGTGCCCAGGCGGTAACCGATGCCGTGCACGGTACGCACGACCGGGCGGCCGAGCTTGCGTCGCAGGTAGTAGACGTAGGTGTCGACGATGGACGCGGCGGGGGAGTCCTCGAAGACGCGGCGGCGCAGCTCGGCACGCGAGTGGACGATGTTGGGCCGGGCGGCGAGCACGCGCAGCAGCTCGAACTCGCGGGAGGTGAGCGCCACCCGGCGGCCACCGGGCAGCGCCACGTCGCGCAGGCCCAGGTCGAGGTGGCCGGCGCCGATGCGCAGCGCGTCGGCGAGTTCGAGGCTGCGCCGGCACAGGGCGCGCAGCCGGGCGCTCAGCTCGTCGAGGTCGAACGGCTTGGCGAGGTAGTCGTCGGCGCCGGCGTCGAGGCCGTCGATGCGGTCGGACACCGTGCCCAGAGCCGTCAGCACCAGGGCACGGGCCCGTACGGCCCGGGCCCGTAGCCGGGCGAGCAGGTCGAGGCCGTCCAGCGCCGGCAGCATGCGGTCGATGACCACCACGTCGTACTGGCGGGTGAGTCCCAGGTGCAGCCCGAGGTGTCCGTCGCGGGCCACGTCGACGTGGTAGCCCTCGTCGCTCAGGGCGCCGTTGAGCAGCTCGGCGAGTTCGGTGTCGTCCTCAACGAGAAGCAGCCGGCGGGGCGAGTCGATCGTCCGTGGGATGCTTCCCATGCGGTTAGCATCGCACGCGCGGGATCGATCGAAAATAGTGATGGACATCTTTTTATGCGACCCGATTCGCGCGTGCGCCCCAGCGCAGCATGAGCGCCGCGGAGCCCAGGCCCAGCGCCGCCAGCACCAGCGCGGGGACCCCCAACCCGCCGTCGAACTTCAACATCAGCAGCATCGCGGACGGGCCGAGCACCCCGCCGACCTTCGTCGCCGCGGCGGCGAACCCCGAACCCGTGGCACGCAGCGCCGTCGGGTAGATCTCGGCACTGTACGGCAGGAGGATCGCGTTGATCCCCGACAGGGCCAGGACGAGCACGCCGACGGAGAACACCAGCAGCGCGCCGTTGGTGCCGCGCGTGCTCCACAGCGCGATGCCGCCCAGGCCCAGCGCCGTCGCCGCGATGAACAGGGCAAGGCTGCGCCGACCGTGCCAGAACATGTACAGCAGGACCACGACGATCAGCGCCGGGGCCGAGTACAGGGCCGAGCGGGCGAGCACGCCGCTCGCGGCGCCGGACATCATGCCCGCGTTGTGCAGCTGGGACGGCAGCATGACGAGGAAGCCGAAGTTGACCAGTCCCCAGACGACACCCACCACGCCGATGACCGCCGTCGCCGTCGGGTACCGGCGGATCAGCGCCAGCACTCCCGGCCGGGGTTCGACCTCGGCCGCCGCCGACTCCTGCGGCTCGCGCAGGTGCGAACCGTACCGGCGCAGCACCGCCTCGGCCTGCTCGCGCCGGCCGACGCGCAGCAGGAACAGCGGCGACTCCGGGATCAGCGGCGACATGGCGAGCAGGAGCAGCCCGGTCGGCAGCCCGATGAGCCACAGCACCCGCCAGGTGTAGCCGGGCTCCAGGTAGTACGCCGCCCCGCTGGCCGCGAGGTAACCGCCCAGCCCACCGACCCCGCCGAGAGTGACCGCCACCCAGCCGCGGTGGCGGCGCGGCGTCAGTTCGGCGACGAGCGTGAAGACCAGCGGCAGCAGGCCACCCGCCGAGCAGCCCATCAGGAAGCACATCACCAGGTTCCAGGAGAACGTCGGCATCGCCCCGCAGGCCGACGTCGCCACGAACAGCAGGGTGGCGAGCATGAGCGCGGTACGCCGGCCGAACCGGTCGCCGAGCAGGCCCCAGACCACCGACCCGATGGCCGTGCCGGACAGCGCCACGAGCGGCAGCACCGACACGACCGCCTGGGACACCCCGTACTCCTCGCGCATGCCGGGCAGGACGAAGCCGATGGTGAGCGGCTTCATGATGTCGACCACGAGCGCGACCGCGAGGATGAGGAAGGTGACCGCGTGGATCGGCCGCAGCTCGCCGTGCTCGATGGCCTCCGGCGCGTACCCGCCCGCCCCGATCTGGCGCGGGGCGGCGCGGAAGAGGGCGACCACGGCCGCCACCAGTCCGACGACCTCCAACAGCATCCCGGCGATCATCGACGGGGTCCACATCGACATGGCCGCCGGCATGTCCATGTCGTCCATGCCGTCCATGTCGGGCATGCGGTGGGCCTCGATGATCATGGCGACGTCGGGTAACTGCAGCGCGACGCCCGCTGTCACGCAGACGACGCCGGCAATGAAGACCCACAGCCCGGTTCTGGACAGCCGGCCGCTGGTACGTTGCGGCGCATCGGTGGCGGTCATGGGACGGACGCCTCCTCAAAGTAGGTCGTGCACAGTCGCTGTCGACGGGCGTCGACGACCATGAGGGTGCCCAGGCACAGCTGCACGACGCCGCGTCCCAGCTCGGCCCAGGAATCCCGCCAGCGCATCAGCCGCAGGGCGCCGGGGCCCGGCGCGGCGGCGTCGGGCGGCACCAGATAGCAGGGCCCGCGGCTGGGCAGCGACCGGGTGTGCCCGACCGTGGAGACGAGCGCGAAGCGGCGCAGCACCTCCCGGGTCACCGCGCGCATCATCACCGGCGCCGCGCCGCGCGCCGGGCAGGCCCGGTTGGCGGTCACCCCGAACGGGATGAAGTGCGCGTCGCGGCGCTCGAGCCCGAGCCACCGGTCGGGGTCGAAGGCGTCGTCGGCGGCGGGACCCGTCCGCTGGTAGGCCAGGTAGTTGAAGAGCAGGACCGAGCCGGTGGGCAGGGTCACCCGCTCGTCCACGACGATCGGCGCGGACGTGATGCGGTGGGCGACGCCGAACAGCGGGTGCACCCGCAGCGTCTCGTCGATGACCCGGTCGAGCGTCGCGTCGTCGTCCAGGTCGGCGACCAGCCGCCGCTGCGCGGCCGGGTGCTGGGCGACGGCGAGCAGCAGGTGCGCCATCGCCTCGGACATCTGCACCACGGCGGTGTTGAAGAAGGCGCCCTGCAGATACCACGCCGTCTCCTGCGCGGTGAACGGCTCAGGCAGCGTGACCGGCGCGGTGCCGGCCTCCAGCCGACCGAGCAGATAGCGGGTGAGGCGGTCGCGGCGGTCCATGTGCCGCAGCGAGCAGCACTTGAGCGCGGTGACCACGTCGTCGGCGTTGGCCACGATGAGCGCGCGTGCCGACGCCGGGCAGGGCTCGTCGAAGACCAGTTCGTAGTACACCTCGGCCCAGATCGGCATCATGAGGTCGCGCAGGCGCACCAGGCTCGTCCGGTCGGCCGGCAGCCGGTCCACCGCGCGCCGCGCGGCCGCCGCGGCCAGGTCGTACGAGCGCTGTTGGGGCACCGCGAGGACCCGGCGGGTCGTGCGGGCCACGACGCGGTAGCGCTCGCCCGGTTCCAGGTGTTCCTGGTGCATCTGCGGGCCGGGGGCCAGCCAGTACCAGAACAGGTCGGACAGGCCGGCGCCCCGGCTGCGTCCGTTGGCGGCGGGGTCGGCGTAGACGCGTTCGAAGTGTTCGGCGCCGACCAGCGGGCCGGGCACCGGTATCCCGTCCGCGCCGTTGATCCGGGCGAACAACCACTCCCGCAGCCGGATGAGCAACGTCGGCAGGAACCTCATCGGTGGCACCGGCCGGGGTCGACCTGATCGGGGCCGAGCGCGGCGACCCGCTCGGCGCCGCACAGCGCCATGGCGTGGTCCAGCTCGCCGCGCAACAGCTCCAGCACGTGCCGTACGCCGGCCGTACCGTCGGCGGCCAGTCCCCACACGACCGGCCGGCCGATGCCGACCGCGGCCGCGCCGAGCGCGAGCGCCGTCACCACGTCGGTGCCCCGCCGCACGCCGCCGTCGAGGAGTACGGGCACCCGCCCGGCCACTGCGGCGACCACGCCGGCGAGGGCGTCGAGGCTGGCCGTGGCGCCCTCGAGCTGGCGGCCGCCGTGGTTGGA
>JAEZGP010000138.1 GCA_023437285.1 Actinomycetes bacterium
GCCGTACCGGCGACCGCGCAGCATGCCCGGCTCGGCGAGTACCGCCACGTCCGGGAACGCGGTGGCCAGCGTCGCCGCCTGAATCCTGGTGAACGTCAACGGCGGCAGGTCGGCCACGTTCACCGCGTACCAGCCGGTCGGGCTCAGCACCCGGGCCACCTCGGCGGCGAACTCCACGCTCGCCACGGTGCGCGGCATCTGTGCCCCGGCGTACACGTCGCCGATGACCAGGTCGAAACGGTCGTCCGGCAACGACTCCACGACGGTGCGCGCGTCGCCCTCGCGCACCCGGATGCCGCCGCGGCGCGGCAGTGGCAGCACCCGGCGGACCAGCGCGGCCAGCGCCGCGTCGTGCTCGACGACCAGCTGCCCCGAGCCGGGCCGGGTCGCCGCGACGTAGCGGGGCAGCGTGAACGCCCCGCCGCCCAGGTGGAGCACGCGAAGCGGCTCGCCGGCCGGCGCCACCGCGTCGACGGCGGTCGCGAGCCGGCGCACGTACTCGAATTCGAGGTGTCGCGGGTCGTCGAGGTCCACGTAGGACTGCGGTACGCCGTCGACGAGCAGGGTCCAACCGGCGCGCCGCTCGTGGTCGGGGACCAGCTCGGCCGTGCCGGACGCCACCTGCTCGACCACCCGCTCGCGTTTCACGGGCCCACGCTATTCCCCACGATCGGGCCTTGCCCGGGTCGGGTGCCCGACGCGACCGGCGGAATGTCGCCGCCGCGTCCGGCGCCGCCGGGCGGGTACCGTCGGATGCGCTGTCGAGCATGGGGCGGAGGATGCGATGGGACGGGCACGCACAATTCTGGGCATTGCGGCTGCCGCGGCGGCCGTGGGTACGGCGGCGTGGGTACTGCGTGACGTGCCGGCCGCGCTCGGCGGCCGACCCGGCGCGGGCGAGCGCGGCGAACGGGTGCGTCGCTCCCCGCAGTTTCGCGACGGCGCCTTCCGCAACAATGTGGTGACCACCACCATGCAGCCCGCCACGGCCGGGCAGATGCTGACCGACCTGCTCCTCGGCGGCGAGCAGCGCCGCCCGGTCGGCCGGGTCCCGCTCGTCACCAGCAACGACGCGGCCACCGCGCCGATCGCCGAAGGACTGGCGATCACCTGGTACGGGCACGCGAGCGCGCTCGTCGAGATCGCCGGCCGGCGGGTGCTCATCGACCCCGTGTGGAGCGCCCGGTGCTCACCGTCGCGGCTGCTGGGACCCCGCCGGCTGCACGACATGCCCGTCGCGCTGGCCGACCTGCCCCCGGTCGACGCCGTGGTCATCTCCCACGACCACTACGACCACCTGGACATGACCACGATCCGGACGCTGTCCCGCCACGGCGACGCCGTCTTCGTGGTGCCGTTGGGCGTCGGCGCGCACCTGGAACGCTGGGGCGTGCCGGCCGGGCGCCTGATCGAACTGGACTGGACCGAGCAGGCGACGGTCGGCGACGTCACGCTGACCCTCACCGCCGCGCGGCACTTCTCCGGGCGGGGCCTGGCCCGCGACAACACGCTGTGGGGCTCCTGGGTGATCGCGGGCGGCGGCCGGTCGGTGTTCTACACGGGCGACTCGGGCTACTTCGACGGGTACGCGGCGATCGGCGCCGAGCACGGCCCCTTCGACGCGACGCTCATGCAGATCGGGGCGTACGGCGAGGCGTGGCCCTTCATCCACATGACCCCGGAGGAGGCGGTCGCTGCCCACGTCGACCTGGGCGGGGACCTGCTGATCCCGGTGCACTGGGCGAGCTTCAACCTGGCCTTCCACGCGTGGACCGACCCGGCCGACCGGATCTGGGCCGAGGCCAAGGCCCGCGACGTGCGCCTGGCCGTCCCACGACCGGGGGAACGCGTCGACGTCGACGCGCCGCCCGCCGTCGACGGCTGGTGGCAGTCGCTGGCCTGACCCGGGTCACTCGGCCGCGCTGGCCTGACCCGGATCACTCGGCCGGCGACGAGCCGACCAGCGGCGGCAGCGCCGACCACGGGAACGTGATCCACTGATCGGTGCGCCGCCACACGTAGTCGCACTTCACGGTCGAGCGCGGCTTCTCGTACAGCACGGCGCAGCGGGCCTGGGCCACGTGCCCGGCGCAGAAGTCGCGCACCAGTTCCAGGGTGGCCCCCGTGTCGGCCACGTCGTCGGCGATGAGGACCTTCGCGCCGGCCAGGTCGGCCGGCCGGGGTACGGGCGCCAGCATGATCGGCGCGGCCAGCCGCTCATCGACGCCCGTGTAGAACTCCACGTTCATGACGTGCATGCTCTTGACGTCGAGCGAGTAGCCCAGCGCGCCGGTGGCGAACAGCCCGCCCCGCGCCACCCCGAGGATCAGGTCGGGGACGTAGCCGTCCCTGGCGACCTGCTCGGCCAGTTCCCGGCTGGCCTGCCCGAAGAGCTCCCACGACATGACCTCGCGCGCCGCCATCGGTGCTCCGCTCGTCGTCCCCAGGTGAAACCCGCGCACTCAGCATCGCAAGCGCGGCGCCGGGCCGCCAGTGCGCTCACTCCGTCGCGGGTCCGCGGTGGCCGTGCTTGGGTACGTAGGCGGGCTTGCTGTCCAGAGCGATCGGCCGCAGCCGTTCCCACGTCTCGAGCGTGGGTCGGCTGCGCACGACGAAGCGCGGCGGCTTCAGGCCGTCAACCGCTACGAGGTCGAGCGCCTCGGTCGCCACCCGCCACGGGACGATGACAACCTCGTCCTCCTCGGGCGTACGGACCATCAGGTACTCGGCGGTGGGCAGCAGTTCGCGCGGGCTGCCGGCCCAACTGGTGACCGTGCGTACCCCCTCGTCGGCCGTGTGCACCACGTTGACCGCGCCGAGGACCACGTCGGAGCCGATGAGGTCGGGACGCGTCTCGAGCAGCCGCCCCTGCGTGGCGTACTCGGTGGCCGACAACAGGGCCGCCGCGGCCCGCACGCGGGCGGTGACCGGGTGCCCGACCGGCGCCGCGTACGGCAGGATCGCGCCTTTGTCGTCGAGCGTGTAGCCCTGCGGCGACAGCGGCCAGGTCGCCTCGGCGTACTCCGTGGCGGTCACCTCGTAGATGCGCGCCAGGCTGTCGGGGTTGTCGGGGCTCAGGATGATGGTCGATCGGTCGGGCAGGAACGCCACGGGCCGGCCGCTGACCCAGCCGGCGAGCCCGGCCAGCCGCCCGGGCAGCAGCAGCCGGGTCGCGAAGTACGGATCGTCGTGGTCGACGAAGCGCAGCGGGCGGCGGCCGCTGGGCGCCAGCGCCATGTGCACCGGCGTTTCCGCCCCCAGGTTGGCCCAGGCCTGCACGAACACGTCGGTCTCGCTGACCCCCCAGGAGGCCACCTGTTCCCGGGTGACGTACAACGGCCCGGAACTCACGTCGATGACCACGTACTGGGCCAGGTGGGGCAGGGCGGTACGGGTGACCATGGTGGCGCCGGCCGGCGCGGTGAGCGCGAACGACGCCGACTGCACGATCGGGCGCAGCCGTTGCCGCACCTCAGCCCACCCTTGTGGCGGCGGCGGGGCGTTGACCATGCTGACCACGAGTTGCTGGAGGCGGCGCTGGCGCTCGGGGCCGGCCGCGTCGCCGAAGTCGTGGAACGCGCGCTCCAGGTCCAGCCAGGCGGGGCGCTCGCCAGCCACCCGCTGGTAGGCGATGGCGTACTGGGCCGGGTCGTACCAGACCTGGGCCAGTCCGGATTCCTGTGCGGCCGCGAGGACGTGCTTGGCGAAGCGCTCGCGGGCGTGATCCGCGACGCGTTCATCCGAGCCCATGCCGCAGCACCGTACCTAATTGACGGGCCTCGGTGCACCCTCCCAGGCAGGCGGTCCCATCGACGCGTACCCCGGTGCCCCCGTTTGCCGTAAATGCACCTCGATCAGCCGTAGGCTGGGTCCATGGCGGTGAACGGCCCCACGTCCGGTGCGGCCCCGCGCGCCACGGTCTCCGGCAGCCGGCGCGCGCCGCTGCCC
>JAEZGP010000660.1 GCA_023437285.1 Actinomycetes bacterium
AGGCGCGGCGTGGTGTCCTCGTAGTTGCCGGCCGGGTTGCCCGCGATGATGTCGAGCAGCCGCTGCGCGGCGTGTCCGCCGTACGCGGCGATGTCGCGGCTGATCGCGGACAGCTGCGGGTGGACGAGCTGGCACAGCGCCGAATCGTCCCAGGCGACGATCGACAGGGCCTGCGGCACCCGGACGCCCATCTCGTGCGCGACCGCCACGCCCGCCACCGCCATGACGTCGTTGTCGTAGATGATCGCCGTGGGGGCGGGCCGGCGGGCCAGCAGCGTACGGGTCGCCTGCGCGCCCTGCTCGCCCGAGTAGTCGGTGTTGATGGTGGTCATCTCGGCGAGGTTGAGGTGGTCGAGCGCCTCCTTCAGCGCGCGGGTGCGGATCTCGGTGTGCCACAGCCGGGGCAGGCCGGCCACCCGGGCGATGCGCCGGTGCCCGAGCGCTGCCAGGTATTCCACGACCGAGCGGGTCGCGGCCGCCTCGTCGCTCCACACGCCGGGCAGGCTGCCCAGGCCGTGCGGGCCGCCGATGACCACGGCCGGCATCCGCAGGTCCTCCAGCAGCCCGACGCGCGGGTCATCGCGCTGCAGGTCGACGAGGATGACGCCGTCCACCTGCCGCTGTCCCCACCAGCGCCGGTATGCGTCCATCTCGCCGGCCCGGTCCTCGGTGACCTGCAACAGCAGACCCACCGACGCGGCCGACAGGGTCGCCTCGATGCCGGAGATGAGCTGCATGAAGAACGACTCGATGCCCAGCGTCCGGGCGGGCCGGTCGACGATCAGGCCGAGCACGCCCGCACGGCCGTCGGACAGGGCGCGCGCGGCGCTGCTCGGGTGCCAACCGAACTCGGCGGCGATCTTCAGGATCCGTTGCCGCGTCGAGTCGGACACCCCGGGCCGGCCGTTGAGCGCGTACGACACGGCGCCCTTGGACACCCCCGCGGCGCGTGCGATGTCCGCGATGGTGGCGCGTCTCATCGGCCCTCCCCTCACCGGTGCCCCCAGGTTCCCGCACGCAGAGCATAGAAGAGGTCACGGCGCCTAGAATCATGCCGAGGTCACGGGAGGTGTTCGTGGACGTCAACGAGCTACACCGGCGCGCTGTCGAAGGCTTCGCGGCGCTTGTCGAACGGGTGCCGGGCGACCGATGGGACGCGCCGACCCCGTGCGCGGCGTGGACGGTCCGCGACATCGTCAACCACCTCGTCAACGAGCAGCGCTGGACGGCGCCCATGTTCGCCGGTGCCACGATCGAGGAGGTCGGCGACCGCTTCGACGGCGACCTGCTCGGCGCCGACCCGGTGGGCGCCGTGCGCGCCGCGGCCGCCGAGGCCATCGCGGCGGTGGCGCAGCCGGGTGCCCTGGCTCGGACCGCGCACCTGTCGTTCGGTGACACTTCCACCGAGGAGTACGCGCGCCAGCTCAGCGCCGACCACCTGATCCACAGCTGGGACCTGGCCAAGGGCGCGGGCCTGCCCGACCGGCTCGACCCGGAACTGGTCGCCGAGGTGGCCGCCTGGTTCGCCGACCATGAGCCGCTCTACCGGTCCACCGACGTGATCGGGCCACGGGTCACGACGGACAGCGACGACCCGCAGGACCGCCTTATCGCCGCGTTCGGCCGCGACCCGGGCTGGGGCACCTGAAGGGGCGCTAGGTGAGACCCGCCTCGCGGGCCACGATCGCGGCCTGTACGCGGGAGGTGCAGCCGAGCTTGGCCAGCACGCGCGAGACGTGGGTCTTGGCGGTGGCCTCGCTGATGCCGAAGTGCGCGGCCAGGTGGGCGTTGGACAGTCCCCGGCCGAGGGCGGCGAGGACCTCGCGCTCGCGGGCGGTCAGGCCGGTGAGGTCCGGGCCGGCGTCGGGCGTACGCGGGCCGGGGATGGCCGCGAAGGCGTGCAGGAGCCGGCGGGTCACCTCGGGGGCGACCACCCCGTCGCCGGCCGCGACCGACCGGATGGCGGCGATGAGCGCACCCGGCTCGACGCTTTTGAGAAGGAAACCCGCTGCCCCGGCACGCAGCGCGCCGAACACGTACTCGTCGATGTCGAACGTGGTGAGGATGAGCACGTCGGCCAGGCCGGCCGAGGTGATGGCGCGGGTGGCCTCGATGCCGTCGGTGCCGGGCATGCGGATGTCCATGACGACGACGTCGGGGCGCAGCGCCGTGGCCTGGCGTACGGCCACGCTCCCGTCGCCGGCCTCGCCGACAACCTCGATGTCGGGTGCCGCGTCGAGCACCATGCGCAGCCCGGCCCGGATCGCGGCGTGATCGTCGGCGAGCAGGACCCTGATCACAGCCCCGGCCCGTCGGGGGACGGCGGTGCCTCGCCCAGCGGCAAGGTCGCGTCGACGCGCCACACGTCGCCGTCGGGCCCGGCGATGACCCGCCCGCCGAGCAGGTTGGCGCGCTCGGTCATGGAGATGAGGCCGGTACGGGCACTGAGCGGCCCGCGTCGCACGCTGGACGGCCGCGCCACGGGGTTGGTGACGGTCACCCGTACATGATCGCCGAACGGCCGGACCTGTACGCGCACGAGCCCGCCGGGTGCGTGTTTGCGGGCGTTGGTCAACGCCTCGCGGACGATGCGGTAGGCGGCGTGGTCGACGAGCGCGGGCAGGCGCAGCCCGTCCGGCACGTCGAGCCGTACGTCCGGGTCGGCCTGCTGGGCGAGGTGGGCCAGGCCGTCCGGTACGACGGTCTCGCCCGCCTGCGCGTCGGCGCGCAACAACATGATCATCGTACGCATCTCGTCGAGGGCGGCGAGGCTGCTGGCGCGCACCTCGCGCAGCGCCTGCCGGTCGCGGTCGCTGTCGGGCGGCAGCGCCAGCGCCGCCGCCGAGTGGATCGCCGTCGTGGACAGGTGCCCGGCGATCACGTCGTGCAGTTCGCGGGCCATCGCGGACCGCTCGGCGTGCACGGCGTCGCGCCGCGCCTGCCGCACGGTCAGCTCATTGAGCTGCCGCTGCTGGCGAAGGTTGGCCGCCCACCACAGCGGTACCACGAGAATGCCGGTCAGCTGCGCACCGAGGAACGCGGTCACCCGCAGGTCGGCGCTGGCCAGCCCGACGACGACCGACAGGGTGCCGACGGTCACGAACACCACCGTCATCACGGTGGTCCGGGCCCGCGCGGACGCGAACTGCCCCACGGAGAAGAGCAGATCGAAGATGACCAGGACCATCGCGATGCTGCCGCCGGTGACGACATCGGCGGTGAACATCAGGCCACCCACGCCCAGCGCGACGACCGGGCGACGGCGCTTGACCAGCATGGCCACGCAACCGACCGCCAACAGGACGCTGTGCCACCACTCGGGCGGATTACCGAAATCCAGTCCGCCGATCACGTCGGTCAGCCCGATCAGGTTGAGGGTCAGCCCGATGGCGAACGTCACGACCGCGGTCACGACATCCTGGAACCGGGTGCTGGCCTGCCAGCGCGCCCTCAAACCCCGCACGACCGCCATTCTCACCGGGCCGGCGGGATCGCGGCGTCCGCCTAACGATGTACCCGGCGGGCCGGCCGGTCATCCTTCGGCCGACGCGGGCTTGGCACCTCGTGCGGCATTTTCTATGGTCATGGACTTCGCGCTCGTGGCGCCCCTCGCGGTGCTGGCCCTGATCGACTCCACCAGCTTCGGCACCCTGCTCATCCCCATCTGGCTGCTGCTGCACCCCGGCCCGGTCCGGCCCGGGCGGATGCTGGCCTTCCTCGGCACGGTCGCCGCCTTCTACTTCGTCGTCGGCCTCGCCATCGCCCTCGGGGCCCGGGAGTTCCTGCCTGCGATCAAGGAGGTCCTGGACACGCGGGCGGCGTCCTGGGTACAGCTCGTCATCGGCGTGGCCCTGTTCTTCCTCAGCTTCCGGGTCGGCAAGGGCCGCGGCGGCGGGCGGTTGCGGCGGTGGCGCGAACGGGCGTTGACGGGCGACGGCGCGGGCTCGCTGATCGGCCTGGCCCTGACCGCGGCGGCGGTCGAGGTGACCACGATGCTGCCCTACCTCGCGGCGATCGGGCTGATCACCACCGCCGCGCTGCCCGCCGCCCAGGTCGGCGCCATCATGGCGGGCTACTGCCTGGTGATGATCGCCCCGGCGCTGCTGCTGCTCGCCGTGCGACTGGCCGTCGGTCGCCGGATCGAGCCCATCCTCACGCGCATCGGCGACTGGATGACCAACAGCAACACCCTCGGCTGGGTCATCGGCATCATCGGCTTCCTGCTCGCCCGCGACGCGCTCGCCCGCCTCGACCTGTTCGGGCCGGTCCGGATCCGGTGACGCGCCACACGCTGGCCGTTTGACGCGAGCCCGCCTCGGGTACCGGCAGCCATGACTTCGGACGTCCCCCTCGCCTCGTCCGCGGAACACCCACACGACCCGCACAACGACCGACCCGACGAGTCGCCCGCCGAGCGGGCCGACCGGCACTTCGTCGAGCTGTTGCAGGAGCTGCGGGTCGCTCAGACGGGCGTACAGATCCTGTTCGCGTTCCTGCTGACCCTGCCGTTCACCAACCGGTGGTCGACGATCACCGAGCCGGAACGGGTCATCTACCTGTGCACGCTGATCGCCGCGGCGTCGGCGAGCGCGTTCCTCATCGCGCCGGTGGCCGTGCACCGGCTGACGTTCCAGCAGGGCGTCAAGCACGTTGTCGTGCGGACCTCGGACAGGCTGGCGCTCATCGGCCTGTGCTGCCTGGTGCTGTCCGTGGTCGGCGCGGTGTTCCTCATCGTCGACGTGGTCGCCGGCGGGCTGCTCGCGGGTCTGCTGACCGCGTTCATCGCCGGGCTGTTCAGCACGCTGTGGTTCGTACTCCCCACGCGGCTGGTATCCGGCCGCCGCCCGTAGGCCAGCGCGCCCCCGCCGGGGCCGGGGTCGCGTCGGCGTCGGGCCAGTCCCGGCGCACCACCTCGAACGGCGCCGTGCCGGCGAGGGCGACGGACGCCCGGTAGCCGTGGGGCACGTCGAGGTCGCACACAAGGTACGGCCCCGGCAGCGTGCCCTCGGTCCCCCGTACGGCGATCATGCCCTGGCCCGCACCCCGACCTCGCCCGTCCACCTGCAGGCCCAGGCCCTCCGCGAGCCGGGCGCCGCTGGCCTTGACGCAGGCCTCCTTGCGGGTCCACAGCCGGGTGAACCGCAGCAGCCGGGTCGCCGACGTCGTGCCGGCGGCGACGAACCGCGCCTCGGTCTCCGGGAAGTACCGGGCGGCCAGCGCCGTCGCGTCGACCGGCGCGAGGCGCTGCACGTCGACGCCGACCGCGCGGCGGCGGCTGACCGCGAGGGCGGCCAGTTCGCCGGAGTGCGACAGGTTCACCCGCAGCCCGTGCCCGCCGCCGGCCAACTCCGGCTTGCCGTGCTCACCCCGCCGCCAGCGGATCAGGCCGGCCGGCACGCCGAGGTAGCGCGACAGGATCACCCGAATCGCGCCGTGCGCGGCGGTGAACCGACGCCGGTTGCGCGGGTCCAACATGGACAGCACGCGCCGACGCTCGTCGGTGTCGAGCAGGACGGCGCACTCCTCCAGCGTCTCCGTGGGCGGGTCCAACGGGATGAGCCACACGTCGACCTGATGCCGTGGCGGTCGGCTCATCGCGCGGTCGGAGAGGTCACGTTCGGTCACCACCATCGTCGTGGCCAGCACGGGTCTCGCCGGCACGGGGTCGGTCGACTATAGAGAACAGCCATGTGAATGCGTCAATCACCTGAAAAGCTGAGCGATGATGACCGCCTGGCGACCGATCGAAGCATTGACAAGCCGCAGTCCGATGATCGTACGATTGCGCCTCGTGACGGCGCTCCTTACAGAACGCCATCACCGATCAGGCCACGGGGCCCCCCGGTGAAGGCGGAGGTAATGACATGGCCGGCGGCATGAACGAGGCCGTGGCGGTCTATTACGACACCACGATCGACCTGTACGAGCGCCTGTGGGGCGAGCACGTCCACCACGGCTACTGGGACCCGGGCGAGAGCCCGGCCGCCGACGGTGCCGACCGGCACGCGGCCGCCGACCGCCTGGTGCGCGAGCTCGTCGACTTCGCGGGCGTACCGCGCGACGCGCGCGTCCTCGACGTCGGCTGCGGCATCGGTGGCCCGGCCATCGCCCTGGCCCGCGACTACGGCGCGACCGTCGAGGGCGTCACGCTCAGCGAGGCGCAGGCCAGCCGCGCCGCCCAGCGCGCGGCCGAGCACGGCGTCGGCGAGCGGACCTCGTTCCGCACGGTCGACTTCCTTGCCTCGGCGTACCCCGACGCTTCCTTCGACGCCGTGTGGGCGATGGAGAGCGTCATGCACATCCCCGACCGGCCGGCGTTCTTCGCCGAGGCGTTCCGGGTGCTGCGGCCCGGCGGGGTGCTCGCGATCGCGTCCTGGTGCGTACGCGACGGCGAGCTGACCGCCGAGCAGGAGTCGCTGCACCAGCAGGTGCTGCGCCACCAGGTCATGCCGCCGTTGCAGTCGATCGAGGCGCACGAGCGGATGGCCGCCGACGCGGGCTTCGCCGAGATCCGCGGCGTCGACTGGACCGCCGCCGTGGCCAACTCGTGGGACCCGCGGTTCGCGCAGGTCGAGTTCGACGGCGGCCGGCAGTTCATCCGCGACCTGGCCCGGGACCGGGGCGTGGAGGTGCTCGGCTTCTTCTACGCGGGTCCGGTGATGCTGGAGGCGTTCAACACGGGTGCGATGACGTACGGCGCGATCCGGGCCGTCCGGCCGGCGTAGGCCATGGACGACCCGTACGTGGCGGAACTGGTCACGCTGCTGGGCGAGGTGACCGGCGGGGAGCCGGCCTGGCTGGCGACGATCGGCCCGGACACCCGCCTCGACGCCGACCTGCTGCTGGAGAGCGTCGAGCTGATCGCCCTCGACGCTGCCGTACGCGAGCGGCACGGCGACGGCGCCGACCTCCTCCGCTACGTGGCCGGGCTGGGCATCGACGAGCTGATCGAGCTCACCGTGGGTGACCTGGCCCGCCACGTGGCGGCCCAGTCGGTCGCCGCACCGAGCGGGGCGCCGCCACGGTGAGCCGGTTGCTGATGCTCAGCCTGCCGCTGTCCGGGCACATCAACCCGATCTCGGCGGTGGCCGACGAGCTGCGCGCCCAGGGCCACGAGGTGGCGTGGGCCGGTTCGGAGTCGTTCCTGCGGCCCACCCTGGGCCCGGACGCGACGATCTACCCGATCCCCCTGCGCCTGCACCGGGGGCAGGGCGACCTCGGCGTGGCCGCGATCCGCTCCCGGTGGGCCGGCTACGTCGTGCCGCACGCCCGGTACACCCTGAACGCGATCGACGCCGCCGTGCGCGACTTCGCCCCCGACGCGATCGGCGTCGACCAGCACGCGGTCGCCGGCGCGCTCGTCGCCCACCGGTACGACCTGCCCTGGGCCAGCCTCGCGCCGACGTCGATGGAGCTGGGGCGGCCCTACCGCACCGCGCTGCCGGCCGTCGAGGCGTGGATCCACGCCCACCTGGCCGACCTGTGGCGCCACGCCGGGCTGCCCGGGGACCCCCCGTACGACCTGCGCTTCTCCCCGTACCTGGTGATCGCCTTCACCACGGCGGCGCTGGCCCGCCCCGACCTGCCCGAGCACAGCGGACGCGCGCTCGCCCTGGTCGGGCCGGCCATCGGCGCGCGGCGCGCCGGACCCGATTTTCCCGTCGAGCGGCTCGATCCGGCCCGGCGCACCGTGCTCGTCACGGTCGGCACCCTCGCCATGGATCACGCGGCCGTGTTCTACCAGCGGATGGTGGCCGCGCTCGCGCCGCTCGGCGACCGCCTGCAGGCCGTCGTCGTCACGCCCGACGGCACCCTGCCCGGCGACGTGCCCGCGCACGTCCTGCCGACCGCGCGGGTGGCGCTGCCGCGCCTGCTGCCGCACGTCGACGCGGTGGTCAGCCACGGCGGGCTCAACACGGTCTGCGAGACCCTCAGCCACGCCATCCCGCTCGTCGTCGCGCCGGTCAAGGATGACCAGGGCATCAACGCCGCCCAGGTCGTGGCCGCCGGCGCCGGCCGGCGGGTCAGCTTCTTCCGTGCCGGCCCCGAGGCGCTGCGCGCGGCGCTGCTCGACGTGCTGGACCGGGCCGACTAC
>JAEZGP010000218.1 GCA_023437285.1 Actinomycetes bacterium
CCGCTGGCCGACGTGCTCGTGGGCGTACTCACCGCGGTGGTCGTCGCGGCTGTCGGCGCGCCACTGGGCTGGCTGTGGGCGGCGCTCGCGCCGCGCATCCCGATCGTGCGCGTGGAGGGCGGCTTCACGTACGCCGACCCGGAGCCGGAGCAGGTCGTCGCGGCGGACGGGTGGTTCATGCTGCTCGGCATCGGGGCGGGCCTGCTGGTCGCGGTGGCCGCGTGGGTGCTGCTCAAGCGGTGGCGTGGGCCGTTCATCGTGGTCGGTCTGGTGCTGGGCAGCCTGGGCGGGGCGTGGCTGGCGTGGTGGGCCGGGCGGCAGGTGGGGCTCGCGGAGTTCGAGCGGCTGCGCGAGACCGCGACGGTAGGCACCCACTTGCTGGCCCCGTTGGGCCTGCGGGCGACCGACCTCGCGGCCGCCCACCCGTGGACGCCGAAGCTCACCGGCGTGCTGGCCGTGCAGGCGCTGACGGCCGCGTTCGTGTACACCTGCTGCGCGGGGTGGTCGCGGTTCGCGTCATTGCGCGGCCCGGACCCGGAACCGACATACCCGCCATACCCGACTTATCACCCGATGCCGGAGGCGACGGATCAGTTCGGCCCCGGCCGTACCGGCAGCTCCGACACCGGCACCGGCACGGCCCGCACCTGACGCAGCAGCACCACCTCGCGCTGCAGGATCGCCAGCTCGGCACGCAGCCGGGCGGCGGTCTCCGGGGCGGCGAGCAGCGCCTGGCGCTCCGCCAGCGTCAGCGACGCGGTCGCGGCGATGAGGTGCGACAGTACGGTCGGATCCTCGGGCAGCTGCTCGCCGACCTCCTCGGCGTCGGTGCGCACCAGTCCCAGGTACGTCCGGAAGACCGCCAGCACCCGCGGCGCCAACGCCTCCGCAGCCGCGGTGTCCGCCGATTCGGGCAGGAAGCTCACCCGCGCGCGCAGGTAGGGCGTGTCGTCGGTCACCACCTCGTCGATGGTGAACCGCCGCCGACCGACCGTCACCAGGTCGAACCGCCCGTCCGGGTGCTCGGTGACCTGGCGCACCTCGGCGGTGCAGCCCACCTCGTGCAGGGTGACCGCCCCCGAGCCGCCGTCCACCTCCCACCCGCTGGAGATCGCCACCACGCCGAACTGGCGGGGCGTACCGTCGGGCAGGGCCAGCAGGTCGCGGACCAGGGCGCGGTAGCGCTCCTCGAAGACGTGCAGCGGCAGGACCAGTCCGGGGAAGAGGACCGTGCCGAGGGGAAACAGGGGCAGGGCCGCAGTCACGCCCCCGAGCCTAGGCGCCGGCCGGCGCTGCGTGTAGGGCGCCGTCCCGCCGGTTGGACCGTGTCGACCCCGCCCGGCGCCCCGACTAGACTCGGCCAGGTGCTGACTCGCCTCGACCTGCGGGGGACCCGGCCTACGCCGAGGTCGCTCCGCGGCATCCTCCCGCGCGCCGCCGTCGACGTCGCCTCCGCGCTCGCCACCGTGGAGCCGATCATCGCTGACGTGCGCCATCGGGGGGAGGAGGCCGCGCACGACTACTCGGAGCGCTTCGACGGGATACGCCCGGCCAGCCTGCGGGTCGACCCGGTCGAGCTGACCAGGGCGCTGGCCGCGCTCGATCCCGACATCCGCGCGGCCCTCGAGGTGGCCATCGAGCGGGTCCGCAAGGTCCACGCCGAGCAGCGCCGCCCCGACGTGACCACCCAGGTCGTCCCGGGCGGCGTGGTCACCGAGCGGTTCGTGCCCGTGGGCCGGGTGGGCCTCTACGTCCCCGGCGGCCTGGCCATGTACCCGTCGAGCGTCGTGATGAACGTCGTGCCGGCCCAGGAGGCGGGCGTCGAGAGCATCGTGGTGGCGAGCCCACCGCAGAAGCCGACCGGCCTGCCCGACGAGCGGGTGCTCGCCGCCTGCGCGCTGCTGGGCGTCGACGAGGTCTACGCCGTGGGCGGGGCCCAGGCGGTGGCCGTGCTGGCGTACGGGGCGGGCGACTGCGAGCCCGTCGACCTGATCACCGGCCCGGGCAACATCTACGTCACCGCCGCCAAGCGGGCGGTGCGTGGCGTCGTGGCCATCGACGCCGAGGCCGGCCCCACCGAGATCGCGATCCTGGCGGACGGGACGGCCGACCCGGTGCACGTGGCCGCCGACCTGATCAGCCAGGCCGAGCACGACCCGTCGGCGGCCAGCGTCCTGGTCACCACGAGCCCCGAGCTGGCCGACGCGGTCGACGAGGAGCTGGCCCGCCAGGTGCCGGTCACCAAGCACTCCGGCCGCATCCTCACCGCCCTGACCGGCCCGCAGTCGGGCACCGTCCTCGTCGACGACGTCGACGCGGGAGTGGCGGTCGTCGACGCGTACGCCGCCGAGCACCTGGAGATCCAGACCCGGGACGCGGCCGAGGTCGCCGCCCGGGTGCGCAACGCGGGGGCCATCTTCGTCGGGGCGTACTCGCCGGTGTCGCTGGGCGACTACTGCGCGGGCTCCAACCACGTGCTGCCCACCGGCGGGTGTGCCCGCCACAGCGGCGGGCTGTCGACGCAGACGTTTCTGCGCGGCATCCACGTCGTCCACTACGACGAGGCGGCGCTCGCCGACGTGGCGCGCCACGTGGTGACCCTTGCCGAGGCCGAGGACCTGCCCGCGCACGGCCAGGCGGTCACCGCGCGGCTGCGGGGACAGGCCCGATGACCACACTGGACGATCTGCCGCTGCGCTCCGACCTGAGGGGACGCTCCCCGTACGGGGCCCCGCAGCTCGACGTCGAGGTGCGCCTCAACACCAACGAGAACCCGTACGCGCTGCCCGAGGAGGTGGCCGAGGAGGTCGCCAAGGCGCTGCGCGGCGTCCTGACCGGTCTCAACCGTTACCCGGACCGGGAGGCCGAGGCGCTGCGCGCCGACCTGGCCGATTACTTGGCCGCCGCCACGGGTCACCCGGGGCTCACGGCCGCCAACGTGTGGGCGGCCAACGGCTCCAACGAGGTGCAGCAGCAACTGCTGCAGGTGTTCGGCGGCCCGGGTCACCTCGCGATGGGCTTCTCCCCGTCGTACTCCATGCATGAGATCCTGGCGGCCGGCACCGGGACGCAGTGGCACGACGCGCAGCGCGGCGCCGACTTCGGCGTGCGGCCGGAGAGCGCGTCGGCGCTGGTGCGGGTCTACCAACCCGACCTGGTGTTCCTGTGCTCGCCGAACAACCCGACAGGCACCGCGCTCGACCTCGAGGTGATCGAGGCGGTGGCGCGCGAGGCGCCCGGCGTCGTGGTGGTCGACGAGGCCTACGGCGAGTTCGCCCGCCCCGGCACCCCGAGCGCCGTGACGCTGCTGCCCCGGTACCCGAGGCTCATCGTCACGCGGACCATGAGCAAGGCGTTCGCGTTCGCGGGGGTCCGGCTGGGCTATCTGGCCGCCGACCCCGCGGTGGTGCAGGCCGTCCAGCTGGTACGCCTGCCCTATCACCTCTCGGCGCTGACCCAGGCCGCCGCGCGCGCCGCCCTGGCGCACTCGGCGGTGCTGCTCGCGCAGGTCGAGGCGATCAAGGGCGAGCGCGACCGGATCGTCGCCGGGCTGCGCGCGTTGGGCCTGAAGGTCGCCGACAGCGACGCGAACTTCGTCCTGTTCGCCACGCCGACGACCGACCAGAAGGCCACCTGGCAGGCGTTGCTGGAGCGCAGCGTGCTCGTGCGCGACGTGGGCCTGCCGGGCTGGCTGCGGGTCACCGCCGGCACCAAGGAGGAGACCACCTGGTTCCTCGAGGCGATGGCCGAAGTGGTCGCCGACGCCGGGGCCAGGCAAAATGTCACAGTGGAGCAGGAGAAGAGCAGCGATGAGTCGTAGCGCGACGGTGGAACGGACCACCGCCGAAACCAAGATCCGGGTCGAGCTGAACGTGGACGGCGCGGGCCGTCACGACGTCAGCACCGGCGTGGGGTTCTACGACCACATGCTCGCCCAGCTCGCCAAGCACGGCGGCCTGGACCTCACCGTGCGCACGGACGGCGACCTGCACATCGACGCCCACCACACGGTGGAGGACACCGCGCTGGCGATCGGCGCCGCGCTGGCCGAGGCCCTCGGCGACAAGGCGGGGGTACGCCGGTTCGGCGACGCCCTCGTGCCGCTGGACGAGGTCCTCGTGCAGGCGGCCGTGGACCTGTCCGGGCGCCCCTACGTGGTGCACGACGAGCCGGCCAACCTTGCCCCGTTCGTGGGCGGCACCGGCCCGGTGTTCGCGACGAGCCTGACCCGCCACTTCTGGGAGTCGCTGGGCCACGCGGCGCGGGTCACCCTGCACGTCAACGTCGTGCGCGCGAGCCGCCCGGGCGCCCAGCCCGACGCCCACCACGTGATCGAGGCCCAGTTCAAGGCCGTCGCCCGCGCCCTGCGCGACGCGGTGCGGGTGGAGCACCCCGGCGGCGCCGTACCCAGCACCAAGGGCGTGCTGTGAGTTCGGTCATGCCCATCGTGCTGTTCGGCATCGCCGGGCTGCTGGTCGGCGGGCTGCTGCAGATGCGCACCAACGGCGCGGGCAAGCTGACGCTGATCGTCATGGGCCTGCTGGCGGCGCTCGCGGCCGCGGGGGGTGTGCTGTGGCTGCTCCCCGAGTGACGATCCTCGACTACGGCTCGGGCAACCTGCGCTCGGCGCAGCGGGCCCTCGCCCGGGCCGGCGCCGACGTGACGGTCACCGCCGACCTGGCCGCGGCCGAGGCCGCCGACGGGCTGGTCGTACCGGGCGTCGGGGCGTACGCGGCGTGCATGGCCGGCATCGACGCCGTCGGCGCCGCGCCGGTGATCACCGCCCGGGTGGCCGCCGGCCGGCCCGTGCTGGGCATCTGCGTCGGCATGCAGATCCTCTTCGCGTACGGCGAGGAGCACGGCGTCGTCACCAAGGGGATCGGGCTCGTGCCCGGCGCCGTGGTGCGCCTTGAGGCCGACGTGGTCCCGCACATGGGCTGGAACACGGTGACCCCGCCGGCCGGCTCGCTGCTGTTCGACGGCGCCGGCCCGGACACCCGGTTCTACTTCGTCCACTCGTACGCCGCCCGGCCCGAACCGGCGCTCGCCGAGGCGGGCGTGGCGGTGACCACGGCGACGCACGGCGGCGACTTCGTCGCGGCCGTCGAGGTCGGCAGCCTGTGCGCCACCCAGTTCCACCCGGAGAAGTCCGGCGACGCGGGCGCCCGCCTGCTCGCCAACTGGGTACGTTCCCTGTGAGCGAGCAGGCCACCGGCCCAGGCCCGACCCACGGCGACGCCGGCCCCACCCAGGCCGCGCCGTGAGCAAGGAAAGGGCGCAGCGCCGGGCCGCCCGGGAGGCGGCGGAGGCGGTCCGCAAGGCCAACCGGGCACGGCAGGTGGCGCGCCGGGCCCGGTGGCGGTCGATGCGCCGCGCCCTCGCGCCGCGTACCCTCTACCGGCGGATCGTTCCCGACCGGCGCACCGGCCGGCTGCTGCCCCGCCGCAACCGCGGCGAACGGCTGGTGATCACCACGATGACCGTGGTGGCGCTCGCGGCCGTGTGGCTGCTGCTGGACTCCTGGTCGGTGCGCATCGGCCTCACTGTGCTCGCGATCGTGGCCGTGCCGGTCCTGGTCGTGGTGGCGTTCGACCGCCGCACCCGTTGAAAGGTAATGAGATGACGTTGCAGTTGCTCCCCGCGGTGGATGTCGCCGAGGGCCAGGCCGTGCGCCTGGTGCAGGGCGAGGCCGGTTCCGAGACCGGGTACGGCGACCCGCTGGAGGCGGCGCTGGACTGGCAGCGCGGCGGCGCCGAGTGGATCCACCTCGTGGACCTCGACGCGGCGTTCGGTCGAGGCTCCAACGCGGCGCTGCTCGCCGATGTGATCAAGAAGCTGGACGTGCAGGTTGAGCTGTCCGGCGGCATCCGCGACGACGAGTCGCTGCGGGCCGCGCTGGCCACCGGCGCGACCCGGGTCAACATCGGCACCGCCGCCCTGGAGGACCCGGTCTGGTGCGACCGGGTCGTCGGCGAGTACGGCGACCGCGTCGCCATCGGGCTCGACGTGCGGGGCCACACGCTCGCGGCGCGCGGCTGGACCCGCGACGGGGGCGACCTGTTCGAGGTGCTCGACCGGCTCAACAAGGCCGGCTGCGCCCGATACGTCGTCACCGACATCCGCCGCGACGGCACGATGACCGGCCCGAACCTCGACCTGCTCCGCGAGGTGTGCGCGCACACCGACGCGCCGGTCATCGCCTCGGGCGGCGTGTCCACCCTGGACGACCTGCGCGCGCTGGCGACCCTGGAGCCGGTCGGCGTCGAGGGCGTCATCACCGGCAAGGCCATCTACGCCGGGGCGTTCACCGTGCCGGAGGCCCTCGCGGTCCTGGCCGGCGCCTGACTCACGGACGGCGGCCAGCCTGATTCACGGACGGCGGCGCGCCTGACTCATGGACGGCGGGCGAAGGCGAAGTCGGCGACCTGCCGGCCGGCGTCGATCGCCCGCCGCTCGAACGCGGTGACCGGCCGGGCGGCCAGCCGGGGCGCCACGCCGTCGTGCAGGTTCACCAGCGCCGGCTCGGCGCTGAGCACCTCAAGCATCTGCTCGGCGTAGTCGGCCCAGTCGGTGGCGCACAGCAGCAGCCCGCCCGGCGCCAGCCGGTCGGCCAGCAGGGCGACCGTGGCCGGCTGCACGAGGCGGCGCTTGTGGTGGCGGGCCTTGGGCCACGGGTCGGGGAAGAACACGTGCACGGCCGCCAGGCTGGCCGGCGACAGGCCGTCGCGGACCAGGTCGAGCGCGTCGCCGCGGGCGGCCCGCAGGTTGGTCAGCCCGCGGTCCTCGATCTCGGTGAGGATCCGCCCGAGGCCGGGGGTGTGCACGTCCACGGCCAGGTAGTCACGCTCCGGGTCGGCGGCGGCCATGGCCACGGCCGCGTCGCCCATGCCGCAGCCGATCTCCAGGACGAGCGGTGCCCGCCGGCCGAACAGCGCGGCGGTGTCGACCGGCCCGCGCGCCGCCGGGTCGGCCGGGATGTCAAGCCCGAAGCGGGGCCACAGGCGGTCGAGCGCCTCGGCGCGCCGGGTGCCGGTCCGGCCCCGCCGGGGGTGGAACGTCCGGATCCTGGCCTGGTGGCGGGCGTCGAGGGTGGCGGTCACGACGGCAACGGTACCCGGCCGGACGGCTCGGTTAGGCTCGGCGCATGTCCCAGCGGAGCGAGGTGCCGGCGTGAGCGTCGCGGTTCGAGTCATTCCCTGTCTCGACGTGGACGCCGGGCGGGTGGTCAAGGGCGTCAACTTTCTCGACCTGCGCGACGCGGGCGACCCGGTCGAGCTGGCCGCCGCCTACGACGCCGCCGGTGCCGACGAGGTGGTGTTCCTCGACGTGACGGCCTCCTCCGACGCGCGCGCCACGATGCTCGACGTCGTCGCCCGTACGGCCGAGAGCGTGTTCATCCCGCTCACGGTGGGCGGTGGGGTACGCACCGTCGCGGACGTGGACACGCTGCTGCGCGCCGGGGCCGACAAGGTCGGCGTCAACACGGCCGCCATCGCCCGCCCCGAGCTGATCTCCGAGATCGCCGACCGGTTCGGCAACCAGGTCCTGACGCTGTCGCTGGACGTACGCCGCGCCGACGGGCCGCCCAGCGGCTTCGAGGTCACCACGCACGGCGGCCGGCGCGGTACGGGCATCGACGCCGTGCAGTGGGCGGGCCGGGTCGCCGAGCTGGGCGCCGGGGAGATCCTGCTCAACTCCATGGACCGCGACGGCACCAAGGACGGCTTCGACCTGGAGCTGATCCGGGCCGTGCGGGAGGTGGTGGACATCCCGGTGATCGCGAGCGGCGGCGCGGGTGCCGTCGCCGACTTCCCGCCCGCCGTCTCGGCCGGCGCGGACGCGGTCCTCGCGGCGAGCGTGTTCCACTTCGGGGAGCTGAGCGTGCAGGCCGTGAAGGGCGCTCTGCGCGAGGCCGGGCAGCCCGTCCGCTGACGGCCAGGTTGGCTGATTCCGGCATATAAGCCGTACCGGGGGCCTAGCGTGGACTCCGGGGTGAGTTATGACGTATGGCAGTGTCCCGGAACCGCCCGACGAGTACCCGCCGGGGCAGTATCCGCCGGGCCGGTATCCGCAGCAGCCGTACCCGCCGCCGGGCAGCCCGGCGCGGCACGGCGTCGACCCGGGGCGGCTGTGGGCCGGCGGGCTCGCCGCCTCGCTCGTGGCGGCCGGCGTGGCCGCCGTCGGCTACCTGTTCGTCCGCGGCATCCTCGGCATCAGCATGCTCAGCGCCCAGCCCTCCGGCCGCGTGGTCGAGATATCCCTGCTGAGCTATGCCGCACTGGCCTTCCTCAGCGGACTGCTCGGCACCGCGCTCGCCCACGTGCTGATCGTGACGACCCCGCGTCCCCGGGTCTTCTTCGGCTGGATCATCGGGCTGGCCACCGCCGCCGCCATGCTGGTGCCACTGTCCCTCAACCAGTCCCTGGAGAGCCGCCTGGCCACGGCATTCGTCAACCTGGCCATCGGCATCACGATCGGGGTCCTGGTCAGCACGGCCGTGGGGGCCAGCCGCCGCCGCGCGCCGCCCGCGTACGTGCCGCCGCCGATCTAGGGCGCGGGAGGCGGCGATCCGCCGACGCCGCCATTCGTCGACCCGCCCCGGGTCTGCCCGCCGCGTCGGTACGCGGCCCCGGGCCAACCGGGGGAGCGCGCGGAGGCCGTGGCGGCCTACGCTGGGGCGGCCGCCCCGTACCCGTCGCGACAAGGAGCGCCGTGCCCGCCCCGACCGAGCGCAGCCGGCCATGACGCTGTCTGGTATACACATCTGCCGGTGCCGCCGAATTAGACGGTGTAGATGTCGGTGGTCGGCG
>JAEZGP010000233.1 GCA_023437285.1 Actinomycetes bacterium
CGCTTGGTCGCCGCGAGCGCGCCGGGCGCCCCCTTCACCATCGCCGAGGCGTACGCCGCGACGGTCGCGTCCAGCTCGTCGTCGGCCACGACGGCGGTGACGAGGCCGATCTCGGCGGCACGGGCGGCCGTGACCGGCTCCGCGGTGAGGTACAGCTCGGCCGCCCCGCGCGGGGTGAGCCGGGACAGGACGACCGGCGAGATCGCGGCCGGCACCACGCCGAGGCGCACCTCGGTGAACGCGAACGTCGCGGATGCGGCCGCCACGACCAGGTCGGCCGTGGCGAGTACGCCCAGCCCGCCGGCCCGCGCGGCGCCGCCGACCCGGGCGATGACGGGCTTCGGGCACTCCCAGAAGTCGGCGAGCAGCTCCGCGACCCGGATCACGGGCAGGGGCGTGCCCGACGCCACCGCCGCCGACGTCTCGCGCAGGTCGGCACCCGCGCAGAAGACCGGACCCGCGTGCGACAGCACGATCACCCGCACCGCCGGGTCGGCGACTGCCGCCGCCAGCGCGGCGGCCAACTGGTCCATGAGGCGAAACGACAGGGCGTTGCGGTTGGCGGGGCTGTTCAACGTGAGGGTGGCCACACCCTGGTCAACGCCCACGTCAACGGTCGAGCTGGTCATGACCGCACGCTACGGCACACTGGAGAGCATGCCCAGCACGCTGCCTGACGGCGACCCGGCCCCGCCCGACGGGTCGCTGCCCGAGTCCGCCACCCGGCACCTCGGCGCGGGTGGCTTCGGCGTCTACGTGCACGTGCCGTTCTGCGCGTCGCGGTGCGGGTACTGCGACTTCAACACGTACACGGCCGCCGAGCTGGGCGGCGGGGCCAGCCAGGCCGAGTACGTCGACACGCTGACTCGGGAGATCGAGCTGGCCGGCCGGGTGCTCGCCGGCGCCGCCCCGCCCGCCCAGACGATCTTTGTCGGGGGCGGCACGCCGACCCTGCTGCCGCCCGGCGACCTGGCCCGGATCGTGGAGTCGATCGACAAGACGTTCGGCCTGGCCCCGGATGCCGAGATCACGACCGAGGCGAACCCGGAGTCGGTCGACCCGGCGTCGCTACGCGCGCTGCGCCGCGCCGGCTACACCCGCATCTCGTTGGGCATGCAGTCGGCCGCCGCGCACGTACTCAAGGTGCTCGACCGCCGGCACACGCCGGGCCGCGCCCCGAGGGCCGCCGTCGAGGCGCGCGAGGCGGGCTTCGAGCACGTCAACCTCGACCTGATCTACGGCACGCCGGGGGAGCGGGCCGAGGACTTCGCCGCCTCCCTGGCCGGCGCCCTGGCGGCCGGCGTCGACCACGTCTCGGCGTACTCCCTGATCGTGGAGGACGGCACGCGCCTGGCGGCGCGCGTACGCCGGGGTGAGCTGCCCGCGCCGAGCGACGATGTCGCCGCGGACCGCTACCTGACGGCGGACGCCGTGCTGAGCGGCGCCGGCCTGGCCTGGTACGAGGTGTCCAACTGGGGCGAGCCGTGCCGGCACAACCTCATCTACTGGCGCGGCGGAGACTGGTGGGGCTTCGGGCCCGGCGCGCACAGCCACGTCGGCGGGGTGCGCTGGTGGAACGTGCGGCATCCGGTGCGCTACGCGGCGTCGCTCGCCGACGGGATCTCGCCGGCGGCCGGGCGGGAGACGCTCAGCGCCGACGAGCGGCACATGGAGGAGGTCATGCTGCGGCTGCGACTCGCCGAGGGGCTGCCCCTGGACCGGCTGACCCAGCCGGCGGACGCGCACCGGCTCGCGGCCGATGGCCTGCTGCGCATCGACGGCGGCCGCGCCGTGCTCACGCTGCGTGGGCGGCTGCTCGCCGACGCCGTGGTGCGCGACCTGCTGCCGTGACCGGAACGCGCGTACGCCCCGGTCACGGCGTGCTGCGCTATTTCACCAGGCGGATCGTCATCGGGTACTGGTAGAGCTGACCCTCGTTGGCCCGCAGGCCGCCGATGATGCTGAACACGATGATGATCACCCAGGTAATGAACGGAAGGAAGAACAGCAGCCCCAGCGTGCAGGCCGCGATGATGGACGCGATGAACGTGGCCACGTTCCAGGTGATCTGGAAGTTGAGGGCCTCGACCGCGTGGGCGCGGACCGTCGGCGACTCGTTGCCGCGGACGAGGAGCGCCACGAGAGGTGCGATGAATCCCACGACGATGCCACCGAAGTGGGCGATGAGCGCCCAGGTCTTGTCGTCGCTGTTGGCATAGCCCGCGTTCGGCGCCCCCGGTCCGGTGGGCGGCGGTGGCGGGGGTGGAAGAGGAGGTTCAGTCATGGGGGTCACCGTAGGGCTAACGCGACTACCGCGCTAGTATGCGCGACCCCTTGAGTGTCAACACCGTGAGTGCGTGTCACGCCACGCTACGCGCGTCGCGGTCCCGGCCCGGCGCGACGTAGACTGGCACTCACCGTTTCGGAGTGCCAACGCGGGCGAGGAGAGGGGAGGACGACGGATGGCGCTGGACGACCGCAAACTCGACGTGCTCCGCGCCATAGTCGAGGACTACGTCGCCACGCAGGAGCCGGTCGGCAGCAAGGCGCTGGTGGAGCGGCATAACCTGCGGGTTTCCCCGGCCACTGTGCGCAACGACATGGCCGTGCTGGAGGAGGAGGGTTACCTGCGCCAGCCGCACACGAGCGCGGGTCGGGTGCCCACCGACAAGGGCTACCGCCTGTTCGTCGACAAGCTGTCCCGCATCAAGCCGCTCACCCCGGCCGAGCGTCGGGCCATCGAGCGGTTCCTGGCCGGCGCCGTCGACCTCGACGATGTGGTGCATCGCACAGTCCGGCTGCTCGCCCAGCTGACCCGCCAGGTCGCTATCGTGCAGTACCCGAGCCTGTCCCGCAGCAAGGTCCGGCACCTGGAACTGATCTCCATCTCGACGACCCGGCTGATGGTCGTCATGATCACTGACACGGGCCGCGTCGAGCAGCGACTCGTGGACGTGCCCGGGCCGCTCGACGCCGAGGATGTCGTCGAGTTGCGCGCCACGATGAACGACGCGCTCGTCGGGCGCCTGCTCACCGAGACGCCCGGCCTCGTGCAGGGCTTTCACCAGCAGGTCCGCCCCGAGCTCAGCACCGCCATGGCCGCGCTGTCGACCGTACTGCTGGAAACCCTCGTCGAGCGCGGCGAGGAACGCGTGACCATCGCCGGCACCGCGAACCTTGCCCGCGCCAATATGCTCGATTTCGCCGGCTCGCTGCGACCCGTGCTGGAGGCGCTGGAGGAGGAGGTCGTCATCCTCAAGCTCTTCGGCCAGGTGCGCCAGACCACCGCGCACGTGCGCATCGGCGACGAGAACGAGATCGAGGACCTCCGCAGCACCTCGGTGGTCGCCACGGGCTACGGCCCGCGCGACATCATGGTCGGCGGCCTGGGCGTGTTGGGGCCCACCCGGATGGACTACCCGGGCACCATCGCCACGGTGCGGGCCGTCGCCCGCTACCTTGGCGACGTGCTCGAGGGCAGCTGACGAGAAGAGGACTTGGGACTCACGTGGCCAAGGATTACTACGGCATCCTCGGGGTGCGGCGCGACGCGTCTCCCGATGACATCAAGCGCGCGTACCGCAAGCTGGCGCGGGAGTACCACCCGGACATCAACCCGGACCCCGCCGCGCACGAGAAGTTCAAGGACATCAACGCCGCGTACGAGGTGCTCTCCGACCCGCGCAAGCGGGAGATCGTCGACCTCGGCGGCGACCCGCTCGCCCCGCAGGGCGGAGGCCCCGGCCCCGGCGGCGCCGGCCCGTTCGTGGGCTTCCAGGACATCATGGACGCGTTCTTCGGCGGCGGCGGAGCGCGCGGCCCGCGTCCCCGTACGCGCGCCGGCGCGGATGCGATCCTGCGGCTCGACCTCGACCTGCACGAGACCGCGTTCGGCGTGGACGCCCCCATCACCGTGGACACGGCCGTGGTCTGCACCGCGTGCAGCGGCGCCGGCACGGCCCCCGGCACCCACCCGCAGACCTGCGAGACGTGCGCCGGTCGCGGCGAGATCCAGTCGGTGCAGAAGACCTTCCTCGGCCAGGTCGTCTCGGCCCGCCCCTGCCCCACCTGCCAGGGGTACGGCACGACGATCCCGCACCCCTGCCCGCAGTGCGCCGGGGACGGCCGGGTCCGCAGCCGCCGCTCGCTCACCGTGAAGATCCCGGCGGGCGTCGAGGATGGCATGCGCATCCGTCTGGCCAACCAGGGCGAGGTCGGCCCTGGCGGCGGCCCCGCCGGCGATCTCTACGTCGAGATCCACGAGCGTCCGCACGACGTCTTCTCGCGCAAGGGCGACGACCTGCACTGCCGGGTCACCCTGCCGATGACGGCCGCCGCGCTCGGCACCCGCCTGACGATCAAGACCCTCGACGGCGAGGAGACGGTCGACGTCAAGCCCGGCACCCAGCCCGGCGCCTCGCTGCGGCTACGCGCGCGCGGCGTACCGCACCTGCGCGGCACCGGTCGCGGCGACCTGCACGTCCACCTCGACGTGCGGACGCCCACCAAGCTCGACCCGGAGCAGGAGCGCCTCCTGCGCGAGCTGGCCTCCCTGCGCGGCGAGGAACTCGCCGAGGTTTCCCGCCAGAAGGGCGGCCTGTTCTCCTCGATACGGGACGCGTTCAACGGACACGCGTGAGCAAGCCGCTGTTCCTGGTCAGCGAAATCCCGTCCGGTGAGGTGTCCACCCTGGACGGGCCGGAGGGCCACCACGCCGCCACGGTGCAACGCCTGCGGGTCGGCGAGGAGCTGATCCTCGCCGACGGCCGGGGCGCCACGGCGTCCGCGGTGGTCACCGCCGTCGGGCGGGGCAGCCTGACCGTGCGCGTCCTCGCCCGGGAGTACGCCCGACCGCACGCGGTACGGCTCGTCGTTGCCCAGGGCATCGCCAAGGGCGACCGTGGGGAGCTGGCCGTGCAGGCCATGACCGAGGTGGGCGTGGACGAGATCGTCCCGTGGGCGGCCGCCCGCTCGGTGGTGCGCTGGCGCGACGAGCGCGGCGACAAGGCCCGCCAACGCTGGATCGACACCGCCCGGGAGGCCACCAAGCAGGCCCGCCGCCCCTGGCTGCCGGCGGTCACCGCCGCGGCGTCGACCACGGCCCTGGCCGGCCGGCTCAGGTCGGCGGCGCTCGGGCTCGTCCTGCACGAGTCGGCGTCCGCGCCGCTCGCGGCGGTGGACCTGCCCGCCGAGGGCGACGTGGTGCTCGTCGTCGGGCCGGAGGGCGGCGTGGCCGACGAGGAACTGGCCGCGTTCGAGGCGGCCGGTGCCCGGACGGTACGGCTCGGCCCCGAGGTGCTGCGCACGTCCACGGCCGGCGTCGCCGCCCTCGCCGTGCTCAGTGCCCGCCTGGGCCGCTGGGACTAGGTTCGCCGCCGCCACGGCCTAGGATGCGCCGTGTGAGCAACGACTGTCTGTTCTGTCGCATCGTCGCCGGCGAGATCCCCGCCACGGTCGTCCACTCGACCCCGACGACGCTGGCCTTCCGCGACATCAACCCCCAGGCGCCCAGCCACGTCGTGGTGATCCCGCGCGACCACCACCCGACGGTCGGCGCCCTCGTCGGCGCCAATCCGACGCTCGCCGCCGACGTGCTCGCGGCGGCCGCCGAGGTGGCCGCCGCCGAGGGTGCCACCGACGGCTTCCGCCTGGTGTTCAACACCGGACCGGCGGCCGGCCAGACGGTGCACCACGTGCACGCGCACGTCCTGTCGGGCCGCCCGTTGACGTGGCCCCCGGGCTGAGCCCGCACGGCCACCGCCCCTTCACGCGTTGATCTTGGCGCGGCGGGCGGCGCCGTGCGGGCCGCGTCGCGGGGTAGGCTGCGGCGCGTGGCTGGTACGGGCGAGAATCGGCGGCTGGCGCGGCTGGTACGCCGCACGCAGGCCCAGGCGCGGGTGCCCGCGTTGTCGGTGGCCGTGCACCGGGGCGATCGACCGCTGTGGACGATGCAGGTCGGCGACAGCGGCGTCCCGGGGGAGCCGCTCGACGCCGACACGCGGTTCCGGATCGGTTCGGTGACCAAGACCTTCACGGCCGTACTGGTCATGCAGTGCCGCGACGACGGGCTGATCGAACTCGACGATCCGATCGGTAGGCACCTCGACGTGCCCCGGCACGGCGAGTTGACCATCAGGCGGCTGTTGTCGCACACGGCGGGGTTGCAGCGCGAGCCGTTCGGCGACGTGTGGGACACGCTGATCGCACCCGACGAGCGCCAGTTGCTGGCCGACCTCGCGCGCATCGAGCGGACCCTGCCGCCCGCGCGGCGGTTCCACTACTCCAACCTGGGCGCGGCCCTGCTGGGCCAGGCCGTCGCGAAGCGGCGCGGCGGCACGTGGGCCGAGGTGCTCGCCGACAAGGTCACCGGGCCGTTGGGGCTGACCAGCATCGGCCCCGACCGCGACCCGCGCGGCGCGGTCGGGTACCTCGTGGACGCGTACTCCGAGCACGCGCGGCCCGAACCGCTCACGGCGTTCGGCGCCGCCGGGCCGGCCGCGCAGCTGTGGGGTACGGCCGCCGACCTGGCGCGGTGGGCGGCCTTCCTGGTCGACCCGGCCGCGGTCGACCCGTCGGGTGCCGTGCTGTCCCGGGACACGCTGGACGAGATGCGGTGGCCGCTGACCACGACCGACGAGAGCCTGTGGTCGGCCGGGTTCGGCCTCGGGCTGTTGATCATCCCGCAGGGCGGGCGGATCACGCACGTGGGTCACGACGGCGCGATGCCGGGTTTCCTGGCCGGCGCCTACGGGCGGCGCGGCGGTGTGGACACGCCGCCCGCGTTCGGGGCGGCCGCTCTCGGTTCGTCGGGCACGGCGGTGGCGGTGCTCAACCTGCCGCACGAACTGTTGGCTGCTGCCGAGGCCGACGATCCGGTCGACATCGCGCCGTGGACGCCGGGCGAGGCGGCCCCGCCGGAACTGCGCTCGATCCTGGGCCGCTGGTGGGGCGAGGGCTTCGAGTACGTCTTCTTCTACAAGGACGCGACGCTGCGGGCCCGCGGCGCCGACGACCCGGACGGCAAGCCGCCGGCGGTCTTCGAGCCGGTGGACCGCGACCTGTTGCGGACCGTCTCGGGGCGGGAGGCGGGCGAGTTTCTGCGGCTCACCCGCGACGCGGACGGCGCCGTGGTGCGGATGCACTGGGCGACCTACCGGTTCACGCGTGTGCAGGAGACCTTCGATGGGTACGACGTCCGGCAGCCGTGAGCGACAGCGACCCTGAGCGAAAGCGGCACGAATGGTCCGACTTATCCGTTAGACGTTTGCGGGGGTCGGCCCGATACCATAGGAGGAGTCCAGTGCTGTCGAGTTGCGGAGAGCAGGTGGCTTAGGCCCGCCGGGCCGAGATATGACCGCCAGTCCACCCCCAGCGGCACAGCCGCGCGCGCAGACCAGGATCACGGTCGACAACCCGCAGCAGATGGTGAGCCTGCTCGGCTCGAACGACGAGATCCTCCGCTTGATCGAGCGTACGGTCGCCAGCGACGTGCATGTGCGTGGCAACGAAATCACCATTTCCGGCGCGCCGGCCGACAATGCTCTGGCCGAGCGGGTCTTCGCCGAACTACTGGAACTCATCGAGAAGGGCGAGACGCTGACCGCAGACGCCGTCCGCCGTACGGTGGGCATGCTCGAGGAGGGCACCGCCGAGCGGCCCGCCGAGGTGCTGACTCTCAATATCCTCTCCCGTCGCGGGCGCACCATCCGCCCGAAGACGCTGGGCCAGAAGAAGTACGTGGACTCGATCGACGAGCACACGATCGTCTTCGGCATCGGCCCCGCCGGCACGGGCAAGACCTACCTGGCCATGGCCAAGGCCGTGCAGGCCCTCCAGGCCAAGCAGGTCAACCGGATCATCCTCACCCGGCCCGCCGTCGAGGCCGGCGAGCGGCTGGGCTTCCTGCCCGGCACGCTCAACGAGAAGATCGACCCGTACCTGCGTCCGCTGTACGACGCGCTGCACGACATGATCGACCCCGACTCGATCCCGCGGCTCATGGCCAACGGCACGATCGAGGTCGCCCCGCTGGCGTACATGCGCGGCCGTACGCTCAACGACGCCTTCATCATCCTCGACGAGGCGCAGAACACGACGCCCGAGCAGATGAAGATGTTCCTCACCCGGCTCGGCTTCGGCTCCAAGATCGTGGTGACCGGTGACGTCACGCAGGTCGACCTCCCCGGCGGCACGAAGAGCGGGCTGCGGGTCGTGCGGGACATCCTCAACGAGGTCGAGGACGTGCACTTCGCGCAACTCTCCAGCGCGGACGTCGTCCGTCACCGCCTCGTCGGTGAGATCGTGGATGCGTACGCGCGGTGGGACGCCGAGCAGGAGGCCCCGCCGGTGGTGCACGCCGTGCAGGGCCGTGGCGGCGGCCGGGCCGCCCGCAGGCGTTGAACTGAACCAGGGGAAACTCGCAACCGTGTCCATAGAGATCGCCAACGAGTCCGGGGCGTCCGTCGAGACCGACGCCATCCTCGCGGTGGCCCGGTACGCCCTCGACGAGATGGGCGTCAACCCGCTCGCCGAGCTGAGCATCCTGCTCGTCGACATCGGGTACATGGCCGAGCTGAACCATCGGTGGATGGGCGGCGACGGCCCCACCGATGTGCTCGCCTTCCCGATGGACGAGGGCACCATCGACCACGGCCCCGCCGAGACCGGCGCCGAGCCGGCCCTGCTGGGCGACATCGTGCTGTGCCCCGAGGTGGCGGCCACCCAGGCGGCCACCGCGGGGCACACCGCCGCCGACGAGATGCACCTGCTGACCGTGCACGGCGTGCTGCACCTGCTCGGCTACGACCACGCCGAGCCGGACGAGGAACGCGAGATGTTCAGCCTGCAGGCCAAGCTGCTGGAGGGGTGGCGAGCCACCCGATGAGGAGCCGAGGGTGTCCGAGGCCACTCTGATCATCGTCTCGGTCGTCCTGGTCGTCCTGGCCGGCATCTTCGCGATGTCGGACGCGGCCCTGTCGACCGTGTCGCCGGCCCGTGCGGCGGAGATGGCCCGGGAGGGCCGGCGCGGCGCCAAGTCGCTGCAGATCATCGCCACCGACGTGCCGCGGTACACGAACCTGCTGCTGCTCCTGCGCCTCGCGTGCGAGCTGACGGCGACCGTACTCGTGGCGATCCTGGCCTTTGACGCGTGGGGCACGGACTTCCCCGCGGCCCTGTTCACCGCGGGCGTCATGAGCGTGGTCAGCTTCGTGGCCGTGGGCGTCGGTCCCCGCACGATCGGCCGGCAGCACTCGTACGCCGTCGGGGCGGCCATGGCGCCGCTGGTGCGCTGGCTCGGCCGCGCGCTCGGGCCGCTGGCCACCCTGCTCATCCGGATCGGCAACGCGGTCACCCCCGGCCGCGGCTTCCGGGAGGGCCCGTTCGCCAGCCAGGTGGAGCTGCGCGAGCTGGTCGACCTGGCCGAGCAGCGCGGCGTGGTGGAACACGACGAACGCGAAATGATCCACTCGGTGTTCGCGCTGGGCGACACGATCGCCCGCGAGGTCATGGTGCCGCGCACCGAGATGGTCTGGGTCGAGTCCGACTCGACCGTCAAGCAGGCCCTCACGCTGGCGCTGCGCTCGGGCTTCTCGCGCCTGCCCGTCATCGGCGACACCGTCGACGACGTGCTGGGCATCGCCTACCTCAAGGACCTCGTGCGGCGCGAGCAGCCGGCCACCGAGCAGGTGCGCCAGGTCATGCGCCCCGCCGCGTACGTGCCGGAGTCCAAGCACGTCGACGAGCTGCTGCGGGAGATGCAGGCGGCGCGCACCCACATGGCGATCGTCGTCGACGAGTACGGCGGCACGGCCGGGCTGGTCACCATCGAGGACATCCTTGAGGAGATCGTCGGGGAGATCACCGACGAGTACGACGACGAGCGGCCGCCCGTGGAGCGCCTCGACGACGACCGGGTCCGCGTGACCGCGCGCCTGCCCGTCGAGGACCTCGGCGAACTGTTCGACGTGGAGCTGCCCAACGACGAGGTGGAGACCGTGGCCGGGCTGCTGGCCCAGGCGCTGGGCCGGGTGCCGATCCCCGGGGCCGTGGCCACCATCGGCGGGCTGCGCCTGGAGGCCGAGGGCGCCACCGGCCGCCGCAACCGCATCGACACCATGCTCGTGACCCGGGAGACCCCGGCCGACCTGGCCACCGAACACGACGAGAAGCAGACCGCCGACGCCTGAGGAGAACCACCGTTCATGCCTGAGCTGGACACCGACACCGCCCCGTTGAGCGCCGAGGACGCGAAGCTGGTGACGCTCGCCCGGTCGGCGCGCGCGCGTACCACCGCGCTGGAGGGCGCGGCCGTGCGCGACGGCGACGGACGCACGTACGCGGCGTCGACCGTGGGGCTGCCGTCGCTGACGCTGTCGGCGTTGCAGGTCGCGGTGGCCCAGGCGGTCTCGGCCGGCGCGACGGTCCTGGAGGCCGCCGCCGTCGTGACCGAGGCGTCCACCGTGGACGGCGAGGGGTACGCGGCCGTGCGCGACCTGTCGGCCGACGCCCCCGTGCACGCCGCCGCCCCGGACGGCACCGTGCTCGGCACGCTCACCGGTCCGGTCGGGGCATGAGCGGGGCCAGTCAGCGCGGTACGGGCGTGGGTTCGTTCCGCGCGGGCTTCGCCTGCTTCGTGGGCCGGCCCAACGCCGGCAAGTCCACCCTCGTCAACGCCATCGTCGGGCAGAAGATCGCCATTACGAGTACCCGGCCGCAGACCACCCGGCACGTGGTGCGCGGCGTGGTACACCGCCCCGACGCGCAGCTCGTCTTCGTCGACACGCCCGGCCTGCACAAGCCGAAGACGGTCCTCGGCGAGCGGCTCAACGACCTGGTCCGCCAGACGTGGAGCGAGGTCGACGTGATCGGCCTGTGCCTGCCCGCCGACGAGGAGATCGGCCGCGGCGACCGGTTCATCGCCGCCGAGGTCGCCGAGCTGAAGGCGCCGGTCGTGGCGGTCGTCACGAAGACCGACCTGGTGGGTAGGGCGGAGCTGGCGCGGCGCCTCGTCGAGGTGTCGCAGCTCGGCGACTTCGCCGAGGTCGTACCGGTGAGCGCGGTGAGCGGCGACCAGCTCGACGTGCTCGTCGACGTGCTGGCGACGTACCTGCCGGCGTCGCCGCAGCTCTACCCCTCCGACATGATCACCGACGAGCCCGAGCAGGTGCTCATCGCGGAGCTGATCCGCGAGGCCGCCCTGGAGGGCGTCCGCGACGAGCTGCCGCACTCCATCGCCGTCCTCGTCGAGGAGATCCAGCGGCCCGACGAGGACGCCGGACCGCGCGCCGTGACGAAGATCTACGCCGACGTGTACGTGGAACGGCCCAGCCAGAAGGCGATCGTCATCGGCGCCGGCGGCAGCCGCCTGCGCGAGGTCGGCACCCGCGCGCGCGGCGAGATCGAGGACCTGCTCGACACCCGCGTCTACCTCGACCTGCACGTCCGCGTCGCCAAAGACTGGCAGCGCGACCCGCGCCAGCTGCGCCGCCTGGGCTTCTGACCCGCAGCGCCGCCTTCCCACCCTGTTGTACCCAGGCGTCTGGTTTTCGCCCGGGCCGGCTGGGTAGGAAACAGCGATGCGCAACCGCTACTTTGACGTCGTCCGCGCCGTCGCCATCGTGCGGGTAGCGCTCTACCACGCGACCGGGTGGGCCGCGCTGACCATCGTTTTCCCCGCGATGGGCGTGATGTTCGCGATGGCCGGCTCCCTCATGGCCGCCTCGCTCGACAAGCACGGCGTACGCGCCGTCGGTCGACGGCTGCGCCGCCTGCTGCCGCCGTTCTGGCTCGTCGGCGCCGTGTTCGTGCCGGCCATGATGGTGTTCGGCGGGCTGCCGGTCGGCTGGCACCTGCTGCTGTGGGTGCTGCCGCTGCAGGACCCGGTCGCCAACGGGTGGGGCACCGCCGTGCTCGGCGTCCTGTGGTACATCCGCCAGTACCTGTGGTTCGTGCTGTTGTCGCCGGTGGCGCTGTGGGCCTTCCGGCGCTGGCCGGTGCCGATGCTCGCGGTCCCGCTCGCGCTGCGCGCCGCGGTGGACCTCGGCCTGCCGGTCCACGGCGTGGTCGCCGACTTCGGTCTCTACTTCGGCTGCTGGCTGCTCGGCTTCGCCCACCACGACAACCTGCTCGCCCGCGTCCGGCCGTGGGTGCTCGGCGCCATCGCGGGCACGCTCGCCGTCGCCGGCGCCGCCTGGGGGCTCACCCATCCCGGTGCGCGGCCGTGGGACCTCAACGACATGCCGCTCGCCGACGCCCTGTGGTCCATGGCGTTCGTGCTCGTCCTCGTCGGCTTCGCCCCACGCGACCTGGCGTTCATCGACCGGCTGCCGAGCGTGCGGCGCGTCGTGGCCGTGCTCAACGCGCGTGCCGTCACCGTCTACCTGTGGCATCAGGCGGCGATCGTCGGGGCCGGCGCGCTGCTCGCCGCCGCGGGCATCAGCATGGTCGGGTCCGCCGGGGTCGCGTGGCGGGTCGCCGGCGCGACGGTGCTCGTCGTTGTCGCGATCCTCGCGTTCGGCTGGATCGAGGACGTCGCCGCCCGCCGACCTGTCCGGTTGCTGCCGGCCGCGCCGCGACACCAGGTCAGCGTGCCGGCCCCGCGACCCGGCGCGGCACAATGGTCCGATGCCGGGGATGCGCACGAAGCTGTACCGCGACGACGCGATCGTGCTGCGCGCGCAGAAGTTGGGTGAATCCGACCGGATCATCACACTGTTCACCCGCCGCCACGGCCGCATCCGGGCCGTCGCCCGGGGCGTGCGGCGCACCACGTCGCGCTTCGGCGCGCGGCTGGAGCCGTTCGGGCACGTCGACGTCCAGCTCGCCGGGTCGGCCACGGTCAACCCGGCCACCGTCGAACGCTCGCTGCACATGGTCAGCCAGGTCGAGGGAATCGACCTGTACGGACGCGGTTTCCTCGACGACTACCCCCGCTACACGGCGGCGTCGGCCATCGCGGAGACCGCCGAGCGGCTGACCCCCATCGAGCGTGAGCCGTCGCTGCGGCTGTTCCTGCTGACCCTCGGCGCGCTGCGCGCGCTGTCGCTGCGCGAGCACGCGGGCCCGCTGGTGCTCGACGCGTACCTGTTGCGGGCCATGACCACGGCGGGCTGGGCGCCCGCGCTGAGCGCCTGTGCCGTCTGCGGGACGCAGGGGCGCCACGCCGCGTTCTCCGTACCGGCCGGGGGTGCGGTGTGCCCGGACTGCCGGCCACCCGGCGCCGCCCGGCCCGCCCCGGCCACCCTGGACCTCATGGTGGCCCTCGCCGACGGCGACTGGAAGATCGCTGACGCCAGCGGGGCCGGCGCGCGCCGGGAGTGCAGCGGCCTGGTCGCGGCGCACCTGCAGTGGCACCTGGAACGGGGACTACGCTCGCTGCCGTTGGTCGACCGTACGAGCAATGGAGAGCGCACGTGATCAGATCCTTCGGTGGTCGTGGCCGCCGCACCGCCGCTCCCGTGGCTCGCCGGGACCCCACGCCGCACCCGTCGGGCGCCCGGCCGCCGGCGCTGCCCGCCGAGGTGCTGCCCAAGCACGTCGCGATCGTCATGGACGGCAACGGCCGCTGGGCCAAGGAGCGCGGCCTGCCCCGGACGAAGGGCCACGAGCGGGGCGAGTACTCCCTGTTCGACACGGTTGAGGGCGCCATCGAGCTGGGCATCCCGTACCTGTCGGCGTACGCGTTCTCGACGGAGAACTGGCGCCGCTCGCCGGAGGAGGTCCGCTTCCTCATGGGCTTCAACCGCGACGTCATCCGCCGCCGCCGCGACCAGCTCGTCGAACTGGGCGTACGGGTCGTCTGGTCCGGGCGGGCCGGCCGGCTGTGGAAGAGCGTGATCTCCGAGCTGCAGACGGCCGAGGAGATGTCACGGCACAACTCGACGCTCACGCTGCAGTTCTGCGTGAACTACGGCGGCCAGGCCGAGATCGCCGACGCGGCCGCCGCCCTGGCCCGCGACGTGGCGGCCGGCAAGGTCGACCCGGACCGGATCACCGAGAAGGTCTTCGCCCGCTACCTCTACCACCCCGAGGTGCCCGAGGTTGACCTGTTCCTGCGACCGTCCGGCGAGCAGCGCACGTCCAACTTCCTGCTCTGGCAGTCCGCCTACGCTGAGCTGATCTTCATGGACACCCTGTGGCCGGACTTCGACCGCCGCCACCTCTGGCACGCCTGCGAGCTGTACGCCCAACGCGACCGCCGCTTCGGCGGCGCCATCCCCAACCCGGTGCCCCTGCCGGAGTCCTGAACGTTCGGACGGTGCCGCACACCCTGCCGCCCCGAGCCGTCTGGCGATCACACGCTGACCGCCAGGCACATCGTGTCGAAGAACAGGCGACGCTGCGTTCCGGGGACGGCGGCGGTCACGGCGCGACATCGCCCGCCATGTCTCGCGGCAGATCGTTTTCCTCGATCTGACCGTGCATGAGTTCGATGGCGCGGGTGCGCGTGAGGTAGCCGTCCCGCCACGCTCGCATGACGGCGTTCGCGAATGCCGGTGGCACCCGGATGGAATCGAGATCTGGTTGCGGAGTCCACCCGACGGCCTCGAGAAACTCGGCTCGGGTCGGACTTGCCTGGACCATTCGCGGTGGGAACGGACCGAGGCCCGCCGCCTGTGCCTGCCGGACGGTCAGCGACCACGAGGTGCGGTACGTCGCGGCGAGCCGAAGGAGCTGATCACGCGTGATCGGCTCGCCGGACGCCT
>JAEZGP010000666.1 GCA_023437285.1 Actinomycetes bacterium
CGGAGGCTTCCTGCATGGCCGCCCACACGGGCTTGGCCTCGTCGCCGGCAATGCCGCGCTCATCCGTCAGCAGGCACGCCATAGCGTCCAAATACTCCCGCTGACGCGGCTCAGGGTCCGGCCACAGTGCCCAGGTGAGTACGCCGGCCAAAACGACGCCCAGGGCGCCGAGCGCCACCCACCTTGTCCGGCCCGACGGCATCCGCAACGAGAGCGGTGCAAACCGCCACCGGGACGTGCCAACGCCCGACCCCCGTAGCTGTACACGATTCGACATCCGCAGCACCTTACGTATGACAGCAACCGCTACGCACGTCGCGTTCCGACACAAACAAAAACAAGATCAACACGTTTCGTGGCGGGTCGGCCCTGGGGCGCCCGACCCTGACGCTCAGACCTTCCATGGCAATAGAGCCGAGGGTGCAACTAGGGCGATGTCCGGATCGATATTGAGCATGTAGCTGGCATTAAATGGCCACCTCCGGTCGCCCAACTCTCGACGAAGTAGACCTTTCAAGAACTGGGTTAAATTCGAGGCAACAATAAAAGCGAGCGCATCTGAATCATCAGAAACATCGACGAAGAAGACAGCGTCCCGATCGATGTGGCTCCGCGATACGTCAATAATGTAGTGATTCCCAGTGCCGTCGCCAGCGATCGGAAGCCACGCACTATTCATCCAACCGGGATATTGACCCAGGACCCACTCCACATCGAGGAACTCTTTTGCCGTCTCGGTGCCATATAGGCCTCCGGGTCCAACCAACATCCCATTACAAATACGCAACCAAGATAGGTAGATATCAGGCAACACAAACCGAAGCCTACTTTTTAAACCAGCGAGCTGCTCCGGAGTCGCGCCTGCGCACCGACCCGATTCTGGCGCACGGGGGGCCTGCTCGATCAAATCGAGCACCTCGGAAAACGGCTGCGACGAACTCATTTTGGAAACACCATTAACTGACCAAACCGTCTATCAATATCCAGCGCCGTACGCATGATATCAGCTTGCGAGGGCGCCACCCCATTCAAACCCCGCTTCCACGCATTCCACGCCTGAGTCACCTGATTGTGATCCGCTGACCTCATTCCTACGAGATTGGCCAATCTATTAGGGTTACCGGGCATCATATGTGCCCACTCTAGCGGAATACGATGATGTACTTGCAGGTTATCCCAGATTGCTCGCCTACCAGTTGTAGTCTCCCAGATGTCGCGGGCCTCTTCTCGGAGTAGATCCTTCTCTTCCCGGTTCAGTTTATGCGGTCGAACTCCGTTTTCGCGTGCTGGCCCGTACGGCTCATCCGCCATCGGGTCCGCAGGTTGATTGCCGCAGTTGTTGTTGTTGTGTACCAGAACCGGCTGGTCACCAGCGATCACGTAGTACGTGTGGACGTTGGCGACCGTGAGGTCGCGCATCGTCTTTGCGCCGGTGAAATTGCGGACCCCGGTGACGTACTGGATCTGTCCGTCCGGACCGACCAGCGTCGACTCGCCGGGCACCAGCTCTGCGGCGACGACCCACTCGCCAGTGGTGGCGTCCCAGAACGGGTGGTTCGCAGTGGTGTACAGCACCGAAGAAGGCGGTCCGCGGGTTCCACGCTCCCCGTCGCCCTCACCGACCGGACGCGCGTCATTATCGGCCGGCCTCGACGAGACCGTGACGTCCGTCAGCTCCACGTCCACGTTGACGTGCAGCAGCGTGACCTGCTGATCGCTGTGCTCACCCGTGACCGGGTCAGTCGTCACGACCTCATCACCCACGTTGACGTCCATGATCGGACGCGTGCCGCCATTCGCCATCAGCACCCGGGTGCTCGGATCGAAGCTGTGACATCTCGGCTTCGCGGGCTCCGGATCCTTCTCACGGCGCGAATCGTCGTCGCGGTCGCGGTCCCTGTCCTTATTTTGGTCCGGCTTGTTGTCCTTCGGCTTCTCGTGCTTCTTCGGAGCTTCCTTCGCCCTTCGGAATTGCTGGGAGGCAGGTGAATACCGGCTGTGCCCTGCACACGTCGGACGAAGTGACGGTCTGACGCCGCCCTTCGAATCCAATGTGATGGACATCACATATTTAGACGCGCGACTTCGGTTTGGGATGAGAACAGAGGCGCCCAGACCGCCGGGCTAACGACCTCAGGGGTTGGCGGCGCGGCGGGCCGCAGCGACGTACCGGCCCGTGACCAGGCGTTGGGCCAGACGCCCGGCTGGCCCGCCCAGCCGCATGTACCACGCCGCCGGACGGCTGAACGCGCGTACCTCGAAATACACCGCGCCGCTGGCGCCCGCCCGGGTCACGATGAACGCCTCCTCGCCCGTCGCCGGGTGCCCGGCAACCGTGCCGAAGCCGTACCCGTAAAGGTCTTCTTCGTCGTGCAGCCAGACGACCCGCACGGGGGCGGGCAGGGCCAGCGGCCCGACGCCGAGGCGCGCGTCGAGGCGTACCCCGATGGCTGGCGGCTGAGGGTCGCGGACGGTGAGCCCGGCGCGGCGGTGGATGCCCCACTCGCGCATCTCGGCGACCACCGCCTGGAAGGCGCGGTCGCCGGCGCCGACGCGGGCGCGGACGGTGACGTGGTGATAGCCGGTGGGCAGGTCCAGGCCCGGCCGGGTGAACCCGACCTCGGGATAGGTCAGGTCGCTCACGCCGCGGATCCCAGGCTGCGGGCCAGGTCGGTGACGATGGGCAGGTCGGCGGGGAGCCAGTCGAGGTCGAGCAAATCTTCGGGAGCGACCCAGCGCAGCGAGGCGTGCTCCAGCGGGGTGGGTTCGCCGGCCACGAGGGTGGCCTGCCACACGCGCAGCACGGCGGTACGGGTGCCGAGCGGCACGTCCGTGCCGACCCGCTCGCCGACCTTGATCGTCACGCCGAGTTCCTCCTCGCACTCGCGGATGAGCGCGGCCTCGTCGGCCTCGCCGGGATCCACCTTGCCACCCGGGAACTCCCACCGGCCGGCGACCTCGGGGGGTGCGGCGCGTTCACAGGCCAGAACGAGGCCGTCGCGGACGATCGCGGCACCCACGATGACGGCCGGCATCGGACTTTCGGTCTGCACGACGGTCAAGCGTGCCAGATATTTAGCCGAACGGCTCATCCGGCGTGCCCGATTCCGCGACACAAGACGGAAATGCGGCCGTGGACAGACCGGTCGGGGGTCAGGAAGACTTGGCCTAGGTAACGGTGCGATAAAGGCGCGGCCACAAGTTGCGATATTCACGCTCCGGAGGTGCGGCGATGCGGCCACCCGGCCCTCCCGGTCAGGACTTCATCGACGATGCTCTCCGGCTGCTCAAAGAGTGGTTCGGAGACGCCAGGGAGATCAGGCGGACGCTGCACATCAGCGACGCCGAGCACGCGGCGCTGACCGAACGGATCAAGGTCGCCTCGGACGTCTTCCAGCTCAGGCCCGAGGTACGCCGAGCTGACGGCAACACCCAGATCCGGGTACGCACGGCCGACGGCAGCACGATCAACGCCGGGGCCGTCGCGCTCGCCGCCCGGATCGAGGCCGCCTACCAGGCCGTCACCGGCCGCTGAACCGGTAGCACTGCGCCTCAACGACCCGCTTGCGCGGCGTCGGTGCGGACGGATCGGGCCGCCCCGTGAACCGGTATTCGGAGACGAGGATCCAGTTGAACCGCCGCTCCTGAAGAAGGACACCGGACCGCCCCATGATCGCGTGGAATTCGCGCAGCCGGCCCGGGTTGGCCCGCTCGCTGGCCCGGATGACGATCCACACGCGCGGCGCGGCGGTCAGCAGTTCGTTCGTCACCCGGCCGCGCATCAGTCTCGACCCGGTGGCGGCGCCCGTGGACTCGACGCCGAAGGTCGGCGGGCCGGTGAGGATGCCGCGCTTGGCCCTGGCGCACGGCCGCCCGCGCATCGGCTGGAACAGCCCGTCCCACTCCAGGCCGGCCCGCGGCCCGTACCAGACAGCCACCCGCGCGGTGTTGTAACCGAAGTACACCAGGTCGGCGGGGCCACGGTTGGCGGCCACGTAGCGGATCGCGTCCTCGGCGCGCTCGTACAGGGTGAGCTGGTTGTGCGGCAGTCGCCGGCCCAGGGTCGGCGCGTACGTCCACGCCAGGGACACCACCATGAGGACGGCCAGCCCGCCGGCCACCCAGCGCAGCCGGGGACGGTCGGGGTTCGCCAGCGTCCGCACGGCCGCGTCCACGGCCGCACACACTATGATGATCATTAGCGGTACCACCCAGAGCGCGAGGCGCGCGCCGAACGGGTACAGCCGCAGCACCGCCAGCAGGTACGCCGTGAGGACCGGCGCCGCGACGAGCACGCCGACCCGCCCGTACCGCACCAGCAGGGTCACCAGCCCGGCGACCAGCAGCACCATAATGATCACCCGGCCCTCGCCGAGCCGGACCCCCAACGCCTGGCGGGCCAGCGCGTTGCCGCACCGGACCGTCCAGTAAGCCAGCGAGGACGGGGTGAGGTCGGCCGGCCCCATCGAGCCCGGATAGTGCCGGGCCCACCAGATCGTCAGCCAGCCCGCCACCTGCGGCTGCTGCACCAGGTACATGACGCCGATCGAGGCGGCCGCCGCCGCGCCGCCCACGACGTGCCACAACACCCGTCGCCACTGGGCCCGCCACGCCGCGAACAGCACGAGCAGCCCGCCGACCACCCCCGCCGTGAAGATGGAGGTGGTCGCGAACCAGCACGTCACGGCCGCCGTCGCCCAGAACGCCACGACCCGGCCACGGCCCTGCTCGGCCTCGGGACGCCCCGTCGGTTCGGGCAAGGCCCGCAGCGCGAGGAGCACGAGCAGCGCGGTGCAGCCCACCTCGAAGGAGTACTGCTTGACCTGCGTCGAGTAGTACAGGATCTGCGGTGAGAAGGCGATCAGGCCCAGGGCCAGCAGCGCGACGAGCGGCGACAGCAGCCGCCGGGTGAGGAACGCGACGGCCACGAGGCTGGCGCAACCGGCGAGCATCGGGATGAACCGCAGCGACAGCTCGCCCGGCCCGGCGATCTCGTAGGCGAGCTTCTCCGCCCACAGCCAGCCCATGGGGGCGACCTGGTCGTACTCCAGCCCGCCGCGCAGGCCGCCGAACGACCGGTGCGCGAAGCTGATCACGAGGGAGATCTCGTCCTGCGACAGCGACCCGCTGGTCGCCCAGTGGACGATCCGCAGCGCCGACCCGACGGCGATGATGACGATGGCGGCCGGCCAGTAGCCGATCCGGCGGGCCAGCGCGACCACGGACGAAGCGTTGACGGGGCGCGCGTTCCGCCGGCGGAACGGCCCCGGTTCAGGGGCCGTGCGGTGCGTAGGGACCTGGGTCACGCCTGTTCAAACGCGTCACCGACACGGTTGGTCGTGGTCGATCGCCATGGTTGACAGCGGCGCCCGCAAGGTCAGTAGTGGTAGCGGGCGGCGAGAATGATGATCTCTTTGTCGGTGACCAGGTAGACCAGGCGGTGCTCGTCATCGATCCGCCGCGACCACGCACCGGGCAAGTGGTATTTCAACGGCTCAGGCTTGCCGATTCCGGCGAAGGGATCCCTTTTGACAGCCTCGATGAGCCTGTTGATCCGGGCCAGGATCTTCCGGTCGTTGTTGAGCCAGGACGTGTAGTCATCCCAGGCCTGGTCCTCGAAGACAAGCCTCACGCGGCATCGGGATCGATCAGATCGCGCTCCCTGACATCGACGTTCGCCAGGGCGTTTTCGTAGGCCCGAAGCAGGCGGCGCGCGTTCGCCGGCGACCGCAACAGGTAGGAACCCTCCCGCAGTGACTCGTAGTCCTCCGCGGACATCAGCACCGCGTTGCCGTGCTTCGACACTATCTCCACGACGTCGTGGTCTTCGTTGACCTTTTTGATCAACGGAAAGAGCTCCTTGCGAGCCTCACTCGCGGTGATCGACATCGGCAACCCTTCTAGGTGGTACCACATATGGTACCGAAGGTCGAGGTGGAGGCACCACTGCCGCGCGAACCTAGACGTTGAAGCGGAACTCGGCCGGATTGCGTCGCCGGTCAATGACTTGACGCACCATCGCGACCTTCGTCAGAACCCACCTACAGCACTATGGCCCGAACCCGCCGCCCGCACAGCTTGACCATGTCGTCGACATCGGATGTCAGGACCGCCACCGGTGCGGGCAGCCGTAGCGCCACCTCGGCGACCATGGCGTCGATGGCGTACTTGTGCCCATGTAGCCCTGCCGCCTTCAGCAGCTCAGCACTGCGACGGGCACTCTCCTTCGTCACCGCCTCCACCCGGATCCGGGACAGCAACCAGTTCAGCCGCGCGATGTCCACACCGGGGTGAGAGATCTCGATGATCGTGGCCGCCGACATGGCGAGATCGACCCCGTCACGCTCCGCCTGCTCCAACAGGCGCATCACCTTTCGATCCTGGTCGATCCACCCCGAGAAGCCCTGCGAGTCGAGCACCAGCGACTCAAGGCTCACGCCGCACGCCCGATCTCCTCGGTTCCGTGCAGGAGCGCCCGAGCCTCGGCCATCTCCTCGTCAGTGAACGCCCCGAGCTCGCCCTGGTAGCGATCCAACTCCTCCCGGAGAAGTCTGCGCCGCTCGGCCCGCTCGGCCAGCTCGGTGAGGTAGCCGGAGACGTTGTCGGTGTGCGTCTTCATGCTCTCCAGCAGCTCTGCCGGCAGCGTGATCGTGACCTTCTTCGTCCTCGCCATTCATCGACCATACCATGGTATTACCGCTGCTGAGCGAACCAATCCGATGCGGCAGACCTTGGGCCGTCATCAGACGTTGAAGCGGAATTCCACCACGTCGCCGTCGCGCATGACGTAGTCCTTGCCCTCCATGCGAACCTTGCCGGCCGCCTTGGCGGCGTTCATGGAGCCGGCCGCGATCAGGTCGTCGAACCCGACGATCTCGGCCTTGATGAAGCCGCGCTGGAAGTCGGTGTGGATTACGCCGGCCGCCTCGGGGGCGGTGGCGCCGACCGGGATGGTCCAGGCGCGCGCCTCCTTCGGCCCCGCCGTCAGGTAGGTCTGCAGGCCCAGCGTGCGGAAGCCGACCCGGATGAGCTGGTGCAGGCCGGGCTCGGGCTGGCCGATGGCCGCCAGCAGCTCGCGGGCCTCGTCGTCGGCCATGTCGATGAGCTCCGACTCGATCTTGGCGTCCATGAAGACGGCCTCGGCCGGCGCGACCAGGGCACGCAGCTCGTCGAGGAACTCGGCGTTGGCGAGTTCCTGCTCGTCGACGTTGAATACGTACAGGAACGGCTTGCCGGTGAGCAGGTGCAGCTCGCGGAGCTCGTCGGTGTCGATGCCGGCGGCGGCCGCCCCCGCGTAGAGGGTGGTCCCATCGTTCAGCAGCGCGGCGGCGGCCTTGGCGGCCGCGAGGATGCCGGCGCGGTCCTTACGGAGCTTGGCCTCCTTCTCCAACCGGGGCAGCGCCTTCTCCAGGGTCTGCAGGTCGGCGAGGATCAGCTCGGTGTTGATCGTCTCGATGTCGTCGCGGGGCGAGATCTTGCCGTCGACGTGCACGACGTTCGGGTCGGAGAACGCGCGGACGACCTGGCAGATCGCCGTGGCGTCGCGGATGTTGGCGAGGAACGCGTTGCCGCGGCCCTGCCCCTTGGACGCGCCGCGCACCAGGCCGGCGATGTCGACGAAGGACACGGGCGCCGGGACGACCTTCTCCGAGTCGTACAGCTCGGCGAGCTTGTCCAGCCGGGGGTCGGGCAGCCCGACGACGCCCACGTTCGGCTCGATCGTCGCGAACGGGTAGTTCGCCGCGAGTACGTCGTTCTTCGTCAACGCGTTGAACAGCGTGGACTTGCCGACGTTGGGCAGGCCGACGATGCCGATGGTGAGCTGGGCCATTCCGCCTCTTTCGTGGTCTTCTCTTGGCTCGGCGACCAGTCTACGGACCGAGCTACCGTCGACCCGTGCAGTCCCTGTCCGGCGCCCTCGTCGCCCTCGCCGTGCTCGTCGCGGCCACGGCGGTCGGTTTCGCGTGGCGCAAGCGCAATGGTCGGTTCGCGGAACAGGCGCCGGCGTCCGCGCCGGACGAGGCCGTGGTGCCGCCCACCCTCCGCGACGTCCTCAACCTTCCCCCGGGTACGCCCGTGACGCTGCTGCAATTCTCCTCCGCGTTCTGCGCCCCGTGCCGGGCCACGCGGGTGATCTGCGCCGACGTCGCCCGGACAGTCCCCGGGGTGGCACACGTCGAGGTGGACGCCGAATCGCACCTCGACGCCGTCCGCGCGCTCGACGTCCGGCGTACGCCCACGGTTTTGATCATTGACGACGCCGGCCGGATCAGGCGCCGGGCCAGCGGCGCGCCGACGAAGGCCCAACTGCTGGCCGCCCTGGCGGAGGTGAAGGCGTGATCTCGCTCGGCAGCGCGCTGGGGGTGGCGGCCGTGTCGCTCGGCATGGTGCTCACCCCGGGACCGAACATGATGTACCTGGTCTCGCGCAGCATCTCGCAGGGCCGGCGGGCCGGGCTGCTGTCGCTCGGCGGGGTCGCGGTCGGCTTCCTGGTCTACCTGGCGGCGGCGACGTTCGGGCTGTCGGCTCTGTTCACGGCCGTACCGGAGGTTTACCACGCGGTCCGCTTCGCCGGCGCCGCCTACCTGCTGTGGCTGGCGTGGAAGGTGCTGCGGCCGGGCGGGGTGTCCATTTTCGAGCCGGTACGGCTGCCGCCGGACAGCCCTCGCAAGCTGTTCGCGATGGGGTTGTTCACGAACCTGCTCAATCCCAAGGCGGCGCTGATGTACGGCTCGCTCATCCCGCAGTTCCTCGACCCGTCGGCCGGCCACCTGGTGATGCAGGGCTTCCTGCTGGGCGGCGTCCAGATCACCATCAGCATGCTGGTCAACGCGACGCTCGTGCTGCTCGCGGGCACCGTGGCGGTGTTCCTCGCCCGGCGGCCGGGTTGGCTGCGCGTCCAGCGGTGGGTCACGGGCACGCTGCTCGGCGCGATTGCGGTACGCCTGGCGACCGACCGTACCCGCCCGGGCGTCGCGACATAGATCACGATAATTCCTATCGGGTGAGACGGAATAGCAGCTCAGTGCCCCCGTGTATACGATCAACCTCGTGAACCACCTGCTGACGAGACGCCGCGCGGTCGACCTGTGCCGCGTCTGCGCCAGCCTCTGTCGCGCCTTCTGACCGTATTTCTCCCACCTCGTCAGAAGGGCCTTTTCCCATGCAGCTCGACGTGCGCGGGCCGCGCTTCGCGGCCGCCGTCACCACCGTCGTCCTCGTTCTCATCCTCATCACCGGCTCGAGCTGGCTCGCGCTCACCCAGGCCGTCGTGTTCGCCATCGGCGCCGCCAGTGCCCGCTACGCGCCCTACGGCTGGCTGTTCCGGGTCGCCGTGGCGCCACGCCTGGGCCCGGTCAGGGAACGCGAGCCGGCCGGCCCGGTGCGCTTCGCCCAGGGCGTCGGCTTCGCGTTCGCCGCGATCGCCACGCTCGGCTTCCTCAGCGGCATCACGGTCGTCGGCATCGTGGCGACCGCGTTCGCGCTCGGCGCGGCCTTCCTCAACGCGGCATTCGGCTTCTGCCTCGGCTGCGAGACGTACCTGCTCGCCAAGCGCCTCACCACCCGCCCGGCCAACTGACCCACCGGCGCGGCAATGAACCGGGCTGGTACGTATAGCTACCCTCCCGGTTCATTGCCCGACCGGTTCCGGCCGACCGGAACGGACGGGAGTATGACAATGTAGGCTTGTTGGTATGAGCAAGCGGATCACCGTCAGTGTCCCGGACGACGTCGCCGAGCGGCTGAGTGCCGAGGAGAACGTCTCCGCGTTCGTGGCGGACGCCGTACGCCGACGGATGCGGCACGAGACCACGCGATCCATGCTGGTGGCGGCCGGGTTCGCCCTTACCGACGAAGGCATGGCCCGGGCCCGGGAACGCCTCACGAACGGCCGGGCGGCGATGACCCCGGACGTCCTGGAACAGGGCCGGCGCATGCTCGACGAGTTGCGGCCCAAGGGGTGACGGCAACACTCGTGCTCGACACGAGCGCCGCCGTGGCCTACATGCGGCAGTCCTTGGCGATGGGCGAACTGCTCGCGGTCGTCGACGAGGACGACGACACGGTGATCCTGCCGGCGACGTGCCTGGCCGAGGCCGCGGCACAGGCGGACGACGCCGAGACGGCGCTGCTCCGCGTCCTCGCGGCGCTGCCCGGCGTCGCCGTCACGCCGTTGGCACCCGATACGGCTATCGAGGTGGGCAGGCTCGCTCGACGCAGTGCCGGCCTGGACCTGGCCCACGCGGTCGCCGAGGCAGTCGCGCACGACGCCCAACTAGCGAGCGCCGAGGCCGCCGCGGCTCGTAAGGTCCTGCCACCCGGCTGGGGAATCATCGAGATCTGATCCACGGTCAGGTCTGAAAACCGCCAGCCACGTGTACGCCTGCGCGGCAGGATTGCACACGTGCTGGACTTCGAGCAGTGTTACCGGGCCGTGGACAGCCGCGATGCGCGGTTCGACGGGTGGTTCGTGACCGCCGTGACGTCGACGCGGATCTACTGCCGCCCGTCGTGCCCGGCGCTGACGCCGAAGCGGACGAACGTGCGGTTCCTGCCGTCGGCCGCCGCCGCGCAGAAGGACGGCTTCCGGGCGTGCCTGCGGTGCCGGCCGGACGCGGCGCCCGGGTCGCCCGAGTGGGACACCCGAGCGGACGTGGTGGGCCGCGCGATGCGGCTGATCGCGGACGGGGTCGTGGACCGCGCCGGGGTACCCGGCCTGGCCGGCAAGCTGGGCTACACGGAGCGCCACCTGCACCGGATGCTGACCGACCAGCTCGGGGCCGGGCCGCTCGCGCTGGCCCGCGCGCAGCGTGCGCAGACGGCGCGCATCCTCATCGAGACGACCGACCTCGGGCTCGCCGAGATCGCGTTCGCGGCCGGGTTCGGCAGCGTGCGGCAGTTCAACGACACGATCCGCGAGATCTACGGGCGTACGCCGTCGCAGCTGCGGGTGGGCCGGCGCGCCACCGGACAGGCCACCGAGGGCGGGGCGGCGACTGTGAACCTGCGGCTGGCGTACCGGCCGCCGCTGCACGTCGCGTCGCTGTTGGAGTATGTGGCGGCCCGCGCGGTGCCCGGCGTGGAGGAGGCGACCCCCGACGGGTACGCGAAGGCGCTGCGCCTGCCGCACGGGGCGGCGACGGTGGTCCTGCGGTTCGCGGACGGCCACGTCGACGCGACCCTGCGGCTGGACGACGTACGCGACCTCGCGCCGGCCGTCGCCCGGTGCCGGCGGATGCTCGACCTCGACGCCGACCCGGTCGCCGTCGACGCC
>JAEZGP010000284.1 GCA_023437285.1 Actinomycetes bacterium
CGCGCGCCGCTGCCGACGGCCCTGCTGAACCACCCCGCACCCCCGCCCAGGGGGCCACTGGATGAACTGTGGCGCATGTGGTTGGCCAGGCCGGACGACGCCCTGTGGCGGCCGCTGAGCCGTTGGCAGATCCCCGGCAGTGCCGAGGACGTACGGGCGTTGAGCCTGGTGGCGATCGAGCCCGATCCCCAGCGGCTGGCTGTCGCCGACCTTCGCGCCGCGCTGCTGGACGCCGCTGGCCGCGACGATCATCCCATCGCGGCGATGGCGCAACGCACCATCGTCGCTGCTGGCGATCAAGGGCTGGTGGACGCGGTCTGCGAGGCCGCGATGGCGCATCCAGGACTGGCCGCCTTCTGCCGGGCGAACCGCTTCGCACCGGCCGACCCGGTACGCCGCGTCATGTTCTTCGTCCTGACCGGACAGCAGAACCAACTTCAGGGGCTGGACCCGGACGGATCGCTCCTGGCGCTCGGCTACGCCGGTGCGGACCAGCCGACCCGGACCCGCCTGCAGCGGGCGATGCTGTCCAGCGGCGGGCTGGACCTGGTACGGGTGCTGGTCGGCGAGGACCGGCGTGGACGCATCCAGACGATGACCAACCCGGAGGTCCGATACCTGGCCGAACAACTGGCCGCCCGGGGCGCGTGGTCCGACCTCTGGCACATCGTCCTTGACCTACCGCTGGCCCGCGGGGTGCGACTGATGGCGTTGTTCACCGGCGGGTGGCGACCGGCCGATGACGACTCCTTCGAGCTGTTCGCCCGCCTGCGCGCGGTGGATCCGAACACCATTGAACGCGGCGTCAACGAGATGCGCACGAGCTGGCCACTCGCCGTCCGACAGGCACGGATCATGTTCCACGGACGGGTCAACGACGTGTCGTTCGCGCCGGACGCACCGCACCTGGCCGTGGCCGGGACCGCCCGCGTCGCCGGGATCGTCGACCTCGTCCACGGGCGGCTCACCGAGCGGTACGACGGCTTCGGCGCGTCCGTCGGCCGGGTGCTCCACGTCGGCGGCGGCATGTTCCTGGCCGGTGAGCGTACGAACAACAAGGCCAACACGTGCCGGGTGCTGCGCTGCACCGACCGCAGGACGGAGACCGCCGCGCGGGTCCGCGGGTCGATCACCTCCCTGGCGCGCGTCGGTGCCGGCCGGTTCGTCGCCGGCACCCGGGCCGGGGATCTCCTGCTCGGGGCGGTCGGCGACGCGGCGCCGAACGCGGTACCGGTGTCTCGCCTGGGTCTGGACCGCGAGCAGGACTGGCCCCGGGCGGTAGCCGTCGATCCCGCGGGGGAACGGCTGGCCATCCTCGGCCGCAGCCTCACGCTAACCGACGCGGCCGCCTCGCACGTGCTGGCACGCGGCTACCAGCAGACCGTCGTAGCGCGGGCGGTCCTACTGGACCGCGACGTGCTGGCCACGGCTGACCAGAGTGGCCACGTCAGCCTGCTTCGACGGTCGCAGGACGTCCTTCGCCCGACCGGCCAGACGTCGGTGGTCGGCCTCGGTGGGCTTGCCTGCGCCGCCGCCAGGCGGCAGGTCGTCATCGCCAGCCGCAGCGGCAACCTGCACTTTTGCGACCAGGCCACACTTGCCGCGCTCGGTGTCGTCCGAGGGCCGGGCGATGGGGATGCGACAAGCCTGCACATCGCCCCGCGAGGTGACTTCCTCGCCGTTGGATCCGACGCCGGGTTCACTGACCTCTACGACCTGCGGGTCGGTGACGTACCGGCGATAGCGACGCGTCCGCTGGCGGCCATGGTGCCCGCGCACCTCGGGGCGTTGACGGCGGCCCGCCGGACCCGGACCGTCACCGGGCCGCCCGCCGAGGTGCTCGACCTGCTCCAGGCATGCCTGGAGCACCGGTTCCGGTTCGACATCGAAATCAGTGACACGGTCACGCTCGCCGCCGGCGAGTACGACATTGCTCTGTCCTAGGGGGGCGCATGGCGACACGGATCGGCATTGACTTCGGCACCGCGAACACCGTGGTGGCCCGGTGGGACGACACGTACGACCACGGCGAGCCGATCGATCTTGGCGGCCTGGACCTGCTACGGCCTGGCGCGGCCGGCGTCACCCAGCGCGTGGTGCCGTCACGGATCGCGTACGCCGCCGACGCTGAGGCGAGGGCGGTCGGCGCCCAGGTGACGCCGGAGATGTTCGGCGACCCTCGGTACTCGGTGTTCCAGTCCACGAAGAGCGTCATCGCGGGCCGGATCAAGGACATCCCTCGGGCCGTCGGCGCACGGCTGATTCGCCCCCGGCAGGCGGCCACGCAGTTCCTCACCGACGTGGTCGCCGCGACCATGCTCACCGTTGACGCCGCGGACCTCGAAATCGTGGCGACCGCGCCCGTCGAGGCGTTCGACACCTATCGGGACTGGCTGGTCCGCGAGGTCGGCGATCAGGTCGGACTCGCCCGGCTACGAGTGGTGGACGAGGCCACTGCCGCAGCCGTCGGGTACAGCGCCCGGCTCAACCCCGGCGACGCGTTCCTGGTGTTCGACTTCGGCGCCGGCACCCTCGACATCTCGGTCGTGCGGGTGCAGGAACCCGAATCCAGCCAGAACGGCGGCGCCGGGGTCCGGGTGGTCGGCAAGTCGGGCATCGACTTCGGCGGCGACAACATCGACCTCCTGCTGGCCGAGCACGTCGCGGCCCAGCTGCGGCTGCCGTTCGGCGACACCCACCTCTACAACCAGGTGTTCGCCCAACTGCTGCGTTCAGCCGAGGCGGCGAAGGTCGCCCTGACGACGCGACCCCAGGCGACCGTACGCGCAACCGACCCGGAGTCCGGCACCGAGTACGCCGTGGAACTCACCCGCAGCGACTTCGACTCGCTACTGCGCGACAAGGACGTGACCGGCCGCGTCGGGCGGGCCCTGCGCGCGGCGCTGGACAAGGCCGCTGCGTCCGGCTACGTCGCCGATCAGATCCGTCATGTCTTCCTCGTCGGCGGCACGAGCCTCATCCCGGCCGTACAAGACGTGGTTTATCTGCAATTTCCGCGCGACCGCGTGCACATCGAACGGCCCCTCGAAGCGGTCGCCGCCGGTGCTGCCGGAATCGCCGGTGGATACGAACTTCACGACCATATCCAGCACGACTACGCGATCCGCCACGTGAACCCCGACACCGGTGTGTACGAGTTCGAATCACTCATCCCCGCCGGCACCGAGTACCCCACGCCGACGCCCATCAAGACGATGACGATCCGGGCGGTCCGCGACGGGCAGAAGAACCTCGGCCTGGCCATCTACGAGCGCGCGCACGCCACCTACCGCGACGCGAGCGCCGACCTGGAGATCATGTTCGACGCCAACGGCGGCGCGCGTGCGGTGACGGTGACGAGCCAACAGCAGCAGGAGCGCTCAAGCCTCTGGCTCAATGAGGACAGCCCCACGTTCCTTGAGGCTGATCCACCCGCCAAGGCGGGAGCCGAGCGGTTCCGCTTAGACTTCCGCGTCGACGCCCAGAAGCGGCTGACCGTCTCCGCCTTCGACCTGGAGCGACGGTCGTGGGTCCTCGATCAGCAACCAGTGGTCCGTCTGTCCTGACCGGGAGCTCACTATGTCGCACTACACGCGCGTCCGCACGACACTGCGCGACCCCCAGGTTCTGGTCGAGGCGCTCGCAGACGTAGGATTTGCCCACGTCGAGCAGCACGCCGTTGCCCAGCCTCTCGTTGGCTACCGTGGCGACCTCCGCGCTCAAGCAGCTGAAATCATCGTACGGCGTAAGCATGTCGGACCGAGTAGCAACGACATTGGCTTTGCCTACCAGCCAAACGGCACGTACGAGGCAATCATCAGTGAGTTCGATAGGCGAAAGTTCAACCAGCAATGGTTGAACCGGCTAGCGCACGCCTACGGCCGGCGGGCCACGCTGCACTTCGCGACCGCACATGGCTATCACGTCGAGGAGCATGCCGAAGCAGGTCAGACGCGGATGGTCCTTCGTCGCTACGCATAGCACGGAGCATGGGTCCGCTTCACGTTCCGCCGCACTGGTCGGATTCGTCTCCCTAGGTTTACCGAGTTTGTTGACGCAGCCGCGCCAAGGACGCTTCGGCAGTTGGAACCGGCCACGTCGTGTCGGGTTTCCAGCCATCCCACTCGCGCCACCAACGCTCGTTGCGATCGAGCGCGTCCGCCACCCGGGCGGTCTCGGCCCAGACCTCGTCGGCCTGCGCCGGTGTCAGCCGGCCAATCCGAACGAGCTCTGCGACGTCTTCGCGGTCCTTCCATTGCCACCCCGACCCGCCGTCCGGGATCCAGATGTCCACGCCGTGGTCGACGGTGTCGAACCCATGATCCCACCGCCTGATGGGCTCCTGAAAGTTGACGTACCAACCCGTGAAGTCGTTCTGCTCGAAGAAGCCCCAGACAGCGTACGCATCGCCCTGTCGGTGGATCTGGAGCAAACTGGTCGTGCTCCACCGGTCGTGCCCTTGCCACGGATGCGGCCCGAACGGGTGCTCCGGAAAGATGAGCGGCGTTCCTTCTGCCAACCAGGTGACCAGCACCTCATCGCGGTCATCGACCACCCGCACCGGTGTCACCAACCATGGTCGACTATGGAGTACCTCGCGCCGGTCCACCAGCGCCCCGGGATCGAAAACGCCCATCGGCACAACCTATCGAAGTGGCTCAGATCCCGACGGCACACAGCATCCACTCACGCCATGATCCGCTCGTAATTCGAGAGGACACCGATCGATTTACGTGGCGACGATGGTCGTCCGACCGAAGCCTGCACACGAACGGTTTCCGCCAGTACGGTCCGGCGGGACCTGACACTGGTCGACCTCGACGACACCGTGCGGGGCCTGGTGGTCCAGGGCCGTTGCGTAGTCGTGGTTAAGGTGGGTTGACCTGGGACTATGTGGACAGTCCGGGAGGGTGTGAGACGGGTGTGATCATGGCGGTGATCATGGAGTTGCTGACAACACGACTCCGACAGGACCACACCCGCTATGTCATCCTCGCTGATCAACCTGCTCCGATCCACCCCGACCACCGCCGGTGACGTAGCTGACCTGCTGGGCGAGCAGTCGCAGTCCAACCTGTTGCACGTACTGGCCGTGGTGCCCGACCCGCGCCACCGCCGTGGAGTGCGGTACCGGCTGGCCAGCCTCCTGACGGTGGCGGTGTGCGCGGTCCTGGCGCTGGGAGTTCAGCGGTGACACAGACCAAGTTCGGGCCGTCGCACCACATCGAGACTGCAGTAGCCGTTCAGCCGCCGTCGGTCGGATGGAGGCGGAGCCATGGACATCACCCGGGGACGAGGATCGTCAAGGAGAGAAAACGATGCCGACGGTGTGGTTGCTCGATATTGATGGTGTCATCAACGTCGTCCGGCCGGGTTGGGGACCGGCCCCGTGCAGCGGCATCGCCTATAGCTGCGGGCATCCCTTTCGACTGCGCTGGGCACCGGACTTGATCGCCCGCATTCGCGCGCTGCATGGTACAGGAACACTGACGATCCGTTGGTGTTCAACCTGGTGCCCGGACGCTGGCCAAATCGAGCGGCTGCTCGACCTTCCACGGCTGGATCGCTGCTGGTCGGAACCGATCAGCAGTGCTGCGGCCGCGCACGCCAAGCTCGCCAGCGCCCGAACCGTACTCGACGCGGGCCACCGGCTGATCTGGACCGACGACGAGGTTGTGCCGACCAGCGGACCAGTACATGAGGAGCTCACCCGAGCTGGCCGAGCACTACTTATCGCACCCATCCCGAACCGCGGCCTGCAGCCCGAGCACCTCGACGTCATCGAAGCGTTCGTCGCCGCGGCGGACGCGGCATCCGACATCCAACCGAGCGTTGAACAGGCGGCCCGCCGCCTTCTCGGCGACACCTCCAACTGAGATCAGCGTCCGCAGAGCAGCTTCGTGACTGGCATCGATCGAGTGGCCGAAGTGCCCGGTTCCGGGTGCCATTGGGCACTGATGAGCGAACGGTGACCGGGGGTGTACTGGTCGCGGAGGTGTGCGATGAACGCTGGTACGCAGGTTGGACGACCGCTCAGGCGGCCCACCTCGCGCCGTCCGGCCCGCACGGCACCGATCGAGCGGGCCCGCCACTATCAGGACCTGGCCCATATGCACCCGGATGAGAAGGTCTTCTGGCTGTGCCGGGCGTCGTACTTCGGTCGCCTCAGCACCGCGGAGCCCAGAAACAGCGTCACACGGCGATAGCGACAACTATGAGGGCCGTCAAAAGCCCGGACGCTGACCGCCGGGAAGCGTCGGCGCGCCCGAGGCGACCGCCCAGGCGGGCAGTGTGAGGTCGATGTCGAGGACGCCGTCGTCGCCGACGGTCAGGGTGCTGCGGTGGAGGTCGTCGGCGACGTGGTGCAGCTCAGCGGCCTGTTCCCGGGTGATGTTGAGCGGGGCGCCCATCTGGTACCAGGCCTCGGCGACGTTCCCGTGCTCCCAGTCGAGGATCTCCACGGTGAGCTCGGTGCCCGGTCGCAGCCCTTCGATCCGGTGCCGGACGCGGCGCTCGGGGCCCATCTTCGCGAGGGCTCGCGTCTCGGCGTAGCCGTTGCGGGACGCGAGCCCCGTCGTGCCCATGTCGGCGGGGTAGTTGTAGAAAATGGCCGACACGTCGCCCGTGGCGGACGAGCGGGTGATGGCGCCGTCGGGCAGCTCGGCCAGGAGGCGGTCACCGAGGCGATTGAGCATGGCCATCGCGTGGAACGTCGGCTTGTGCAGGCCGTTCTCGTTGACGAACCCGAAGCCTCCGTGGAAGGGGCCCATGCCGCCGCCGCCCTCCTCGAACACGTCGGTGAAGGTCCAGTACGAGATCGAATCGGCCAGCGGCGCGCACTTGAGGAACGCCCTAACGATGTACGCGGCGGCGAACAGGGTGTCGTGGATCGCGTCGCGGCTCGACGGCGAGGTCGACCACTCGGTGATGTGCAGCTCGGCGTCCGGGTACGGGCTGTTCTCGATGATCGTACGCAGCAGTCGCAGGTCGTCATAGGTGGCGTCCTTGTGACGCGTGATCGCTTTGAGATTGCCCAGCGAGTCCGCCGCGAAGTCGGTCGGGTAGAGGTGCGTCGTCAGGAAGTCGATGGGCACCTCCCGTTGCGCGCAGTACTCGATGAACTCGTGGATCCACACCGGTTGCCAGTCGAGCGCGTCGGGGTCGGCGGCCACCGCGGTCTCGACCTCGAGCGACCGGTCGGGGGTCTCTCCGGAGAATCGGGCATCCGGGACGAACACGCTCGTCGACGGGCCGCCGACCCGCAGCCGGGGGTCGATGGCCTTGATCGCGCGCGCCGTGGCCTCGTACAGCTCGAAGTACTCGGTGCGCGTCCCGGTCCAGAAGTACGGCACGAGGTTCGGCTCGTTCCACACCTCGAACGGCCACTGCCGTACCTCGTCGATGCCGTACCGCCCGATCCAGTGCCGCACCGTCGTGTCGACCAGCTCGACCCAGCGGCTCATCTCCTTCGGCGGGCTGCAGTGGGCCTTCCACCAGAAGAGGGTCTCGGTCTGGGTGGCAAGGCCGCGGGGCATGAACCCGAGCTCGACGAACGGACGAGCGCCGGCGTCGAGGATGGCGTCGAACACCTTGTCGACGTACGCGAAGGTGTAGACCGGCTCGGGCAGCTGCTGATTCGGGCCGAAGCCGCCGCCGTAGTCCGTCCGGTACACGAACATGTCGTCGTGGAACAGTCCGTGGAAGCGCACGTAACGCGCGCCCAGCACCCCGACGGCCTCGCGGAAGTGTGCCTGCCAGTCCGCCCGCAGCGCCTCGTTCGCGCGGCCGGCACCGACGCACTCGTTCCACACGTGACGCAGCGGCACCTCGGCGGGTGTCTGTCCGTCGATCAGCAGGGCTGACGTCGCCTGCTCAGTCATGGACGGCTCCTTCGCTCTGTTAATCTGCGGACCCCGTGGTTTCGCTGACGTGGAACCAGTCCACGTCGACGTATCCCCCGGGCTCGGCGGTGGCGTAGTTGAAGAGGGCGAACCGGTAGCCGGTGAAGTGCGCGAGGTCGTAGCGCATCCGCACGGTGTCGCCCAGCCACGTCCAGTCGATGCCGTCGTACGAGTACGCGAACGACGCGGTATCGGCGGCGTCCCGGAAGTCGACGTCGGCGCGCAGGTGGACGACGTCCGCCCGCAGCGGCACCGGTGCGCTGCTGAAGGCGATCGTGCCGTCGCCGCCCGCCCGGCGCATCACCAGGCTCCTGGCCCCGCCGTCCATCGTCACGGCGAGGTATCCGTACGTGCGCTGGAGGGCGCAGATGCCGGCGACGTCCCCGTCCTTCATGTGCGAGACGTCCAGCGAGACGGTGCCGGAACTCATCGGTCCGAGCGTGCGTTGGGTGAGCGTGTTGCGCGCGTCGAGGATGTTCGACGCGACGCTGCCCGTGGTCAGCCGCAGGTGTCCGGGCCGCTCGGTGAGCGACCAGAACCGGTTGTCCGGGTTGTGGTTCCACTGCCACTGCAGCCCCAGGTTCGACCCGTTCCACGCGTTCTCGGCGGACTGCGTCAGGTGGTCCGCGTTGGTGGTGTGCCAGTGGCCCGCGCGCTCAGGGAGGTTGTCGAAGTCGTCGGAGGCGACGACGGCGGCACCGTCACCGGCCGGCCGAGCGGCCGCCGCGGGCGCCTGCGGATGGAGAGCGAACACCGGCCACCCGTCGTCGTCCCAGATCACGCCGACGAGCTGAGGCGAACGACCCAGCGGGCCCTCGTCCTGGAACAGCATGGCGTACCACTGCCCGTCGGGCGCCTGGACGACGCCACCCTGGGCGACGCCGGTTCCGGGCCGGCCCCCGACCGTCACGCCCTGGCTGAGCACGACCCGGCCCTCCCACCCGCCGCCCGCCGACTGCGGCGTCAGTGACGCCGACCGCCACAGCACCTCCTGGCGGACGCCGCCCGACGGCCACTGGATCATGAAGACGTAGTAATAATCCCCAATCTTGTACGCGTGCGCGCCCTCGGCGTTCAGGCCGCTGGCCTGGTCGACGTTGGCGTCCTCGACGAGCCGCGTCGCCGGGCCGTCCCACCCGAAGGTCCCGTCGTCGTGCCGGCGCAGCCTGCGCAGGTCGATCGACCCGCCACCGTAGACGAGCCAGACGTCGTCGCCGTCGAACAACAGCGACTGATCGTGGGCGTACCCATCGAGCACCGACCTGGTCCACGGCCCCCGCTCGATGCTGGGGGTCGAGTAGATGTACGTCTGCCGCGTGGTGAGGCTGGCGACCGACACGTAGAAGGTCGCGTCATGGAACCTGATGCTCGCCGCCCAGGTGCCCTGGCCGTACGCGTCCTGGCCGTTGCGCAGTGCCAGCGCGTCCGTGTCGTCGAGGATCGGCGCGGTGTACCCGGCGATGGTCCAGTGCACCAGGTCGCTCGAGCGCATGATCGGCACGCTCGGCGCGAAGTACATCGTCGTACTGACCATGTAGTAGTGCCGGCCGTCGAAGACGACGTCCGGGTCGGGCACGTCCGCGAAGATCACCGGGTCCATCAGCGCAGCTCGAGCGCCACGGTGACGTAGGAGTGGGCGGGCAGGTCGACCTCGAGCCCGCGTGCGTGGGGGCGCACGCCGGCGTGGTCGGTGGGGGCGACGGCGTCGAGCCGCTCGGGGGTGTTGTGCGCGTCGAGCGCGGTGGCGGTCAGCACCCGCGCGGTGTGCCCGACGACGTCGCGGCCGCGCAGGTCCAGAACGAGGGTGCGGTCTGTCTCGGCGTCGAGGTTGGATAGCGAGACCAGGGCGGTGTCGTCCTTGACCGACGCGGACGCCGAGACCAGCGGCAGTTCGGTCGCGTCGACGGCGCGGGTCTCGACGTCACGCAGGTGCACCGCGAGGGCGGCGGCGTCGTGGTGGCCGGTGTTCATGGCGAAGACGTGGTACGTCGGGGTGAGCACGAGCGCCCCGGTGTCGGGGTCGGTGAGGATCATGGCCTGCAGCACGTTGACGGTCTGGGCGATGTTCGCCATGACCACGCGCTCGGCGTGGCGGTGGAACGCGTCGAAATGCACGGCGGCGACCAGGGCGTCGCGCAGCGTGTTCTGCTGGTACAGGAACCCGGGGTTGGTGCCCTTCTCCACGTTCCACCATGTGCCCCACTCGTCCACGACCAGGCCGACCTTGCGGTACGGGTCGTAGCGGTCCATGACGGTGGAATGCCGGGTGAGCAACTCCTCCATGCGCCGGGCGCGGGCCATGGTCACGTACCACTCGTCGGTGCTGAACCCGGTGGCGTCGCCCTTGTCCGACCACGACCCGGCCATCGTGTAGTAGTGCAGCGACACGGCCTGGAACGGGCCCGCCGGCCCGGCCGGGTCGGCCGCCAGGTCGTCGAACGAGCGCATGAGCGTCTCGGTCCAGTGCAGGTCGGCCTCGTTCGCGCCGGCCGCGATCCGGTACAGCTGGTTGCCGCCGTGGTTGCGGCTGTAGGTCGCGTACTGCCGAGCCATTGAGGCGAACTGCTCGGCGCGCAGGTTGCCGCCGCAGCCCCACGCCTCGTTGCCCAGGCCCCAGAACGGCACCCGCCACGGCTGGTCGCGCCCGTTGGCCCGCCGCAGCGCCGCCATCGGCGAGTCGTCGGCCCGGGTCAGGTATTCCACCCAGTCCGACATCTCCGCCACCGACCCGGACCCTACGTTGCCCGACACGTACGGGTCCGCACCGAGCAGCTCGCACAGGTCCATGAACTCGTGCGTGCCGAAGGCGTTGTCCTCCACCACGTCGCCCCAGTGCGAGTTGACCATCCGCGGGCGGCTCTCGCGCGGGCCGATGCCGTCGCGCCAGTGGTAGTCGTCGGCGAAGCAGCCCCCGGGCCAGCGCAGGTTGGGGATGCGCAGCGCGCGCAGGGCCTCCACGACGTCGGTGCGGATGCCCCGCACGTTGGGGACGTCGGAGTCCTCGCCCACCCAGAACCCGCCGTAGATGCACCGGCCGAGGTGCTCGGCGAAGTGCCCGTACACGTGGCGGCTGATGGTCGGCCCGGGGAGGTCGAGGTCGATGACGGC
>JAEZGP010000287.1 GCA_023437285.1 Actinomycetes bacterium
GCTCGGCGAGCTCGCCTCAGCCGGGTCGAACGCCCGCGCCGTGCCGATCGACCTGACCGACACGGCGGCGGTCGACGACCTCGTCGCGTGGACCGCCGCCGCCTACGGTCGCATCGACGTGGTCATCCACGCGGCCGGCCCGCACATCCCGCAGCGCTACTTCAGCGCGCTGGACCGGTCGACCTTCGACCGTCACGTCGAGCAGGAAACCGGCGCGTTCTTCAGCCTGGTCAGCGCGGCGTTGCCGCACCTGCGGGCCGCGCAGGGCGCCGTGGTGGCCGTGACCACCGTGGCGACGCGGCAGTTCCCGGTCCGGGACGTGCTGTCCGCGGCGCCGAAGGCGGCGATCGAGGCGCTGGTGCGCGCCATCGCCGCGGAGGAGGGGCGGTACGGGGTGCGGGCCAACTGTGTCGGCCCGGGCATCCTGGCCGACGGCATCGGTCAGGCGATCCACGACGACGGCGACTTCCCGCCGCAGGCGCGGGAGTTCGCGATGAAGCGGGTGCCGATGCGCCGGTTCGGTCGCGGGGCCGACGTGGCCGAGGCGGTCGTCTTTCTGGCGTCCGAGCGGGCCCGGTACATCACCGGCCAGAAGCTCGACGTCGACGGGGGGTTCAGCATCTGATGACTGCGGCGCAACGGGGCGACGAGAGGATCGACATGACGGAGCAGGAATGGGCTGAGGAGGTCACCTTCGGTGATCTTCTGCGCAGGACCGCGCTCGCGCACCCCGACCAGGACGCTCTGGTCTTTCCCGGCGAGCGCGTCACCTACCGCGAGTTCGTCGACCGGGTCGACGGGTTCGCGCGGACGTTGCGCGCGCTGGACGTCGGTCCGGGCGACCATGTCGGCGCGTTGATGCCCAACTCCATCGACTTCATGGCGATCTTCTACGCCGCCGCCACCCTCGGCGCGGTGATGGTGCCCGTGAATGCCCGGTTCAAGACCGAGGAACTCGGCTACGTCATCGACAACGCCGACATCAAGGTCCTGTTCACCTCCGACGAGATCAGCGAGTACGTCGACTTCCCGTCGATTCTCGAGCAGACGTTTCCCGGCTTGTCGGAGGCCGACCCGTGGGCGCTCAAGCTGCCGCGGGTGCCGGCACTGCGCACGATCGTGCTCAAGGGTGCTCCGCGAGTCGGGTTCGCCCCGTTGACCGAGGCGCTGCGCCGCGGCGACAGCGTCGACCAGACCGAGATCGAAGCGTTCCGGCGACGCGTGCGTCCCTCCGACATCGCGCTGCTCATGTACACCTCCGGAACGACGGCGAACCCGAAGGGCTGCCTGCTGACGCACGCGTCGGTGGTGCGTAACGGGATCAACTTCGCCACGACCAAGTTCCACATGCGCACGGGTGAGCGGATGTGGAACCCCCTCCCGTTCTTCCACATGGGTGCGCTCCTGCCGTTCACGGCCTGTGTGAGCAGCGCGTCCGCCATGATCTCGACGCACCACTTCAAGGCGGCGGAGGCGCTCGACGCGCTCGAGAGCGAGCGGGTGACGATCGCGTACCCGGCTTTCGAGACGATCTGGCGTCAGGTTCTCGAGCTGCGCGATTTCGATGCGCGCGACCTGTCGGCGCTGCGCACGATCCTGATCGTCGCTGTGCCGGAGTCCCTGCGTGAGATGCAGCTACGCGTGCCGTGGGCTGCCCAGATCGCGTCCTTCGGCTCGACCGAAGTGTCGGGCGTGGCCTGCTACAACGAGCCGAGCGATGCGCTCGAGGACCGCGTGACGACGTGCGGCACGCCCTTCCCGGGCGTTGAGGTCAGGGCTGTTGACCCGGTGACGCTCCAGGACGTTCCCGCCGGGGAGCGCGGTGAACTCTGGGTCAGGGGCTACTCGGTCTTCCAGGGGTACTACAAGGATCAGCAGAAGACCGACGAGGTCCTGCTCCCGGACGGCTGGTTCCGTACCGGTGACCTCGGCACCGTCGACTCGCGCGGTCAGGTGGCGTTCCACGGCCGGCTCAAGGACATGTTGAAGATCGGCGGCGAGAACGTCGCGGCGATCGAGATCGAGAACTTCCTCGCGACGCACCCCGCGGTCGCCGTCGTCGCGGTCGTCGGGGCGCCCGACCCCCGGTACGCCGAGGTCGCGGCTGCCTACGTCCAACTGAAGGAGGGCGCCCACCTCGAGCCCGAGGAGCTCATCGCCTACTGCCGGGGCCGCATCGCCTCCTTCAAGGTGCCGCGGCACGTACGCATCGTCAACGAGTGGCCCTTCTCGGGCACCAAGATCAAGAAGCATGTCCTGCGTGACCAGATCGCCGCCGAACTCACCAACAGGGCGGCCGACTGACAGCGCAAGCTCGTACGTGGCAGGGCCTCCGGTAGACGGTTCGTCGACCAGGAGGCCCGCTTACTGTGCGCGCGCCGCCGTGAGGCCTTCCAGGACGACCCGGCGGTGGTGAACGGCGCGCTTTGGCATGCCGCAGATGACCGCGGCGACGGGGAGGTCGCGCCGTAGGTAGGAGATCACGCAGTCGCCGTCCCAGGAGCCTTCGACCAGCTCGCACCGGTCGGCCAGGCCCGGTGCGCCGTACGACTGGAGCTTGAGGTCGTACTGGTCGGTCCAGAAGTACGGCACGACGGCGAGCCCGGGCGGAGGGGCCGCGCCGGTGAGCGAGGCGACGATCGCAGCCGCGGCGGTACGCGCCGTGTCGGTGGCCAACTGCCAGTGCTCGATCCGGCGGGGCACCTCGTCGATCAGCAGATTGGGGTAGCGGGCCACGTCGCCGACGGCGAAAACCGGGGACGGATGGTCGACGCGCAGCGTGGCGTCGGTCAGCACGCCGTCGGTCAGGTCAAGGCCGTGGCCGTCGAGCCACTCCACGTTGCAGACCGAGCCGACCGCCTCGACGACGACGTCGGCCGCGATCGTCGTCCCGTCGTCGAGCCGTACGCCGGTGGCGCGGTCGTGTCCCGTGAAACCGGCAACCCCGGTCCCGAGATAAAACCGCACGCCGTGGCGCTCGTGGCGCGCGCGCAGCGCCGCGCCGAGTTCGCGGCCGCATGGTCGGATCATCGGTTCCGGGTCGGCGGTGACGACCGTGACCTCGCAGCCCATGAGGCGGGCCGTCGCGGCGACCTCGCAGCCGATGAAGCCGGCGCCGACGACGACGACGCTGGCCGCGCCCTTGAGGGCGGTGTGCAACACCTTGGCGTCGTCGAGGGTACGGATGGTGAAGCGGCCGGCCGTGGGGCCGGGCACGGCGAGCCGGCGCGCGCGGACCCCTGTCGCGGCGACGAGGGCGTCCCAGGTCAGCTCGGTGTCATCGTCGAGGGTCACGGTGCGCCGCGTCAGGTCCGCCGCGACGACGCGCGTACCCAGTCGCCACGTCACGTCGTCAACCGAGGGCCGACGGCGGAACTCGACCGCGGCGTGATCCGGCCGGTCGAGCAGCAACGCCTTGGACAGCGGTGGCCGCGTGTACGGCAGGTGGCCCTCGTCGCCCACCAGGGTGATGTCACCGACGTGACCGGCCGACCGGAGTGACTCAGCGACGCGCAGCCCGGCCAGGGCCGCGCCGACGATGAGGACGCGATCGGGCGGGGCCACGGCTCAGTCCTTCAGCGAGATGGCCTGGACGGGGCAGGCGTCGATGGCCGCCTCGACGTTGCCGCGCAGGGCGGCATCCGGCTGGGACTCGAACACCAGGTGACCCTCGTCGTCGAGGTCGAAGACCTCGGGTGCGACGAACACGCACTGCCCGTAGTCCTGGCACCGGGTCATGTCGACCACGACACGCAGCGTGTTCTCGGTTTCGGGAACGCTCATGCCGGGTCCCGGTAGAACTGGTCGCGCAGCTGCCGGGCGAGGTCCTTCTGTTCGGCGTTGTTCGGGTGTGGCAGCCACACGCCGTCGCCGGTCTGGTAGCGCGTCGCCAGTTCGATCAGCACGCCGTGGGTCTTCGACTCGGGGATGAAGTTCCACTTGAGCCAGGGCATCGTGTCCGGGCTGCTGGCCTCGTCCAGCACGAGCGGCAGCCCTGCCTCGCGGCACTGCTCGATCGTGTGGCCGAAGTCGTCGGACAGGAACGCGATGTGGTGCACGAACTCGCCGCGCTTGGCGAGCAGCTTGTGCACCCACGAGTTCTCGTCGCCGGGTGCCCAGAGCTGGATCGAGACGCCGGTGGGGTCGGGGTTCTGGAAGGTCGCCCAGACCATGGCGGTGCCGTCGGACGTGCCGTTGCCACGGGTCAGGTTCTCTGTCAGTTCCGGCGTCAGGACGCCGAGCAGGTCCTGCCAGTCGGCGATCGCCTGCTCAAGGTCCCTTACGCAGAGGGAAATGTGGTCGATAAAGACGCGCGCCATGGGCGACTCCTCCTTCGGGCGGCCGTTACCGTACCACCAAACGATTGGTTGTGTAAAATCGTCGCTGCCGCTTGACAGTGGTCGAGACGAGTCCAACAATCAAGCGATTGGTAGAAAATAATCTCGCGTGGAGGAGGTGCGATGGGAGCGGTCACGGCGGCCGGAGGTGCGTCTCCCTCGTCCGAACAGTTGGCGGCCCTCGTCGGTCACGTCCTTCCCGGGGGTACCACGACGATCCACCCGCACCGGCACTGGCTGACCACCGACGTGATCGAAGGCCAGGCGCTCCCCGACGGGCTGGCTCACCCCCTGTTCGTGTACCTCGCGACCGATGCCATGGGGGTCAGCTGGGACGAGTTCTTCGCGCTGTGCGGGGCGTCGGCCGCCGACGGGCCGATGTTCGGCGAGCACGAGACCGAACTCGTGAAACCGCTGCGCGTCGGCGCGAGCTACCAGGTCACCGGTGAGATCGTCGCCGCCGAACGCAAGTCCGGCCGCCGCGCCGGCGTCTTCGACATCGTCAGCTACCGACTCAGCCTCGCCGACGACACCGGCGCGGTCGTGGCGACGACCACCAACTCGATCGTCTTCCCCCGACGCGACCTGGTGGCGGCATGAGCATTCAGACTCCCGCGGTGGCCGTGCCCGAGGTCGGCAGTGCGGTGCCCGCCTGGGTCGTCGAGTCGGTCAGCGCGGAGAAGATGAAGACGATGGCCGCGCTGCTCGACGACAGCAACCCCATCCATTTCGACGTCGAGGTGCTGCGTGCGCTCGGCATGGGCGACCGTCCCGTCAACCAGGGGCCGAGCAACCTCGGGTACGTGCAGAACATGCTGATGGCCTGGGCCGGCCCGCGGAGCCTGCGACGCCTGCGGCTGCGCTTCCTCACCAATGTTCACGCCGGTGACCGGGTCGTGGCCTCGGGCACGGTCACCGCCGTACGCCACGAAGCGGGCGCCATCCTCGTGGACTGCGATGTCCAGCTCACGATCGAGAACGCCGGAACGGCGCTCACCGGAACCGCCACGGTCGAGTGGCCCAGTCAGGAGGACCCGTCATGACCGAAGCGTTCATCATCGACGCCGTACGCACCCCGAGCGGCCGTCGCGGCGGTGGCCTGTCGCACCTGCACCCGGCGGACCTGGCCGGCCTCGTGATGGCCGAGGTGGTCAACCGGGCCGGCGTCGACCCCGGTGCCGTCGACGACGTCATCGTCGGGTGCGTCGCCCAGATCGGCTCCCAGGCCTGGAACATCGGTCGCAACGCGTGGCTGTCGGCCGGCCTGCCCGAACACGTCCCCGCCGTGACGATCGACCGGCAGTGCGGATCATCGCAGCAGGCGATCCACTTCGCGGCCAACGGCATCAAGGCGGGCGAGTACGACCTCGTCGTCGTCGCCGGCGTCGAGTCCATGAGCCGCGTCCCGCTCAACAGCTCCGGAACCGTCGGCCCCGACCTGGGCTTCGGGTACCCGTTCGACGGTGAGGGCTGGACCAAACGGTACGGCGACCAGGAGATCCACCAGCTGCGCGGTGGTGACCTGATCGCCGACCGGTGGGGCATCGAGGACGAGGCCATGCGGGAGCTGGCGCTGCGGTCGCACCAACGCGCGGACCGGGCCTGGACGCAGGGCCGCTTCGACCGGGAGGTCGTCGCCGTCGGCGACGTCGTTCGCGACGAGGGCATCCGGCCCGACACGACCCTGGAGAAGATGGCGGCGCTGCGGCCCAACCGCGAGGGTGGCCGGCACACCGCGGCACTGTCGAGCCAGATCGCCGACGGCGCCGCCGCGGTGCTGCTCGCCTCCGAACAGGCTGTCCAGAAGTACGGGCTCACGCCGCGGGCGAGGGTCGCCGCCGGTTCGGTCGTGGGCAGCGATCCCGTGCTGATCCTCACCGGTCCGATCGCCGCGACGCGCAAGCTGCTCGAGCGTACGGGCCGCACGATCGACCAGATCGACCTGTTCGAGTGCAACGAGGCGTTCGCCGCCGTGGTGCTGGCCTGGGCTCAGGACACCGGCGCCGACCTGGAGCGCACCAACGTCAACGGGGGCGCGATGGCGCTCGGCCACCCGCTCGGCGCCAGCGGAGCGCGCCTGATGACGACGCTCGTGCACGAGCTTGAGCGCTCCGGTGGCCGCTGGGGCCTGCAAACCATGTGCGAGGGCGGCGGACTGTCGAACGCCACCTTGATCGAACGACTTTGACGACCCACGACCGACCAGCAGACGGAGTACAACAGATGGACTTTTCTCTCACGGCTGAGCAGGAAGCCTTCCGCGAAAGCATGCGTGACTGGGTCAACGACAAGTTGCCCAAGTCGGTCGCTCGCGACTGGGAGGCCAAGGAGTTCGAGTACCCGGTCGAGCTGTGGGACCTGATGTCCAAGCAGGGGCTGCACGCGATCGGCCTGCCGGAGGAGTACGGCGGAGCCGGCGGCGACGTGACGACACAGATGATCGTGGCGCGCGAGCTGGCGCGCAGCCTCGCCGGCCTCACCTGGATCTGGGGTATCTCGTCATTCTGCGCCAAGTCGGTCGCGCTCTACGCCCGCGAGGACGTGAAGGCCGAACTCGTGCCCAAGCTCGCCGAGGGCGAGATCCGGATGGCGATCGCCGTCACCGAGCCGTCGGGCGGCACCGACCTGCTCGGCGCGATGCGCACCACGGCGACGCGGACCGACGGTGGCTGGCGGATCAATGGCCAGAAGATCTGGTCGACCGCCTCCCACGTGTCCGACTACCTGCTGCTGCTGGCCCGCACGTCGGCCAAGACGGATAAGGCGGCCAAGGGCGTCACCATCTTCCTGGTGCCCAACCCGTCGCAGGGCTTGGAGATCCGGCAGATTCCCAAGGTCGGCATGAAGTCCGTCGGCTCGTGCGAGGTGTTCCTCGACGACGTGTTCGTCGAGGACCGGTTCGTCGTCGGTGAGGTCGACAAGGGCTGGTACCAGATGCTGGCCACGCTCAACAACGAGCGGATCATGGTCGGTGCGCTGTGTACCGGGATCATCGACGGCGTCCTCGAGGACGCCCTGCAGTACCTCGGCGAGCGCGAGGCGTTCGGTCGCCCGATCGGCGGGTTCCAGGCGTTGCAGCACTTCATCGCGGACATCGCGATGTGGCAGAAGCAGGCCGAACTTATCACCAACTACGCGGCCTGGCTGCAGTCGACCGGACGGCCCTGCGGCACCGAGTCGACCATGGCGAAAGTCATCGCCTCCGAGTACGCGGGCAAGGCGGCCGACCTGGGCATCCAGATCCTGGGCGGCATGGGCTACGCGCTGGAAACGAACATGCAGCGCTACTGGCGCGACGCGCGGCTCTACCGCATCGGGCCGGTCACCAGCGAGATGGCGCGCAACGTCATCGCCGAATCGTACGGGCTCCCGCGATCGTTCTGAGGGGCTGACGTGAAGGTCCAGGGATCGTGTGTGGTCGTCACCGGCGGCGCGTCCGGCATCGGCGAGGGTGTCGCCCGCATGGTCGTCGAGGGCGGGGGAGCGGTGGCTGTCCTCGACCTGCCGACGTCCGACGGTGAACGGCTGGCCAGCGAACTCGGTGACCGCGCCGTGTTCGTCCCGCTCGACGTCACCGACGCCGACGACGTGGAGCGGGCGATCGACCGCGCGGCCGCCGACCTCGGTCGGATAGACGTCGTGGTCTGCTCCGCGGGGGTGTCACCGACCGCGCGGGTGGTCTCCCGCAAGGGCGAGCCGTTCCCGCTCGACCGCTACCGGCTCGCGCTGGACGTGAACCTGGTCGGCACCTTCGACGTGCTGCGCCGAGCGGCCACGCGCATGACGCGCAACGATCCGTCCCCGGAGGGGGAGCGGGGCCTCATCGTGATGATGGGGTCGATCGCGGCCTACGAGGGTCAGGTCGGCCAGGCCGCGTACGCGGCCTCCAAGGGCGGCATCGTCGCCATGACCCTCCCGCTGGCCCGTGACCTGGCGGACCACGGGATCCGGGTGATGACGATCTGTCCGGGCACGATCGACACGCCGATGGTGCAGGCCGCACCCGAACCCGTACGGGAGTACCTGCGCGCCGCCAACGTCTTTCCGCACCGGCTGGGGCGCCCCGAGGACATCTCGGCCGTCGTCCGGCTGTGCATGGAGAACACGTACCTGAACGGCGAGGTGATCCGTGTGGACGCGGGCGTCCGCATGGCCCCCCGCTGAACTGAGACCCATGAGGTGACATGAGCACGAACTCCCCACCCGATCCACGGCCCACTGTGGTCGATGAGGGCGGTACCGCCCGCGTGGTCGGACAGCGGTGCACCGAATGCGCCTACCCGCTGGCGTATGAGGCGCTGCGCTGCCCGGTGTGCCGTGGCGAGCTGGCGCCCGCGCAGTTCGGTCCGACCGGCACCGTCGCCGCGTCGACCGTGCTGAGGGTGCGGGTCCCCGGCCGTACGCCGCCCTACGCGATCGCCTACCTCGACCTGGACGGGGGACCCCGCGTGCTGGTCCACACGCCGGGTGACCGCGCTCTGCGTCCCGGCACATCGGCCCGCGTCGTCGGTGCCACCCCCCTCGGCGACATCGCCGCGCAGAGCGACGAGGAGTCCGCGTGAACGTTTATGTCCAAGGCGTCGGGACCTCGTTGTTCGGCCGGCAGCCGGATGTCGCGGGATCCGTGCTCGCGCAGCGAGCCGTTCAGGAGGCCATCGCCGACGCGGGGAGCGGGCCGATCGACGCGGTTTTCGTCGGTACGGTCTTCGGCGCGCCGGGAACGGCCCAGCGGGCTCTGCAGCCACTGGGGCTGATGGGCGTACCGATCCTCACGATCGAGAACGCGTGCGCCTCGGGGACGAGCGCCTTCCACGAGGCTGTCACGTCGGTCGAGCAGGGCCGCTACCGCCGCGTACTCGCGCTCGGAATCGAGACGATGACCAGCGAATTCGCCGGCCCGATCACCCCGATCGCGAGCGACGTGGACGGCCGCTCGGGTCTGGCGATGCCAGGCGTGTACGCCATGGTGGCCAGCCGGTACGAGGCGCTGCACGGACTCGACCACGAGGCACTGGCGAAGATCTCGGTCAAGAACCACTACCACGGCACCCTCAACCCCCGTGCCCAGCACGGCGAGGAGGTCACGGTCGAGCAGGTGCTGTCCTCACGGATGATCGCCGACCCGCTGACGCTGCTGCAGTGCTGCGACATCTCCGACGCGGCCGCCGCCGCCGTGATCGGTGGCGAGCGGCGATCGTCGCGCGACGTGCGGGTACGCGGCAGCGCGCTGCGCTCCGGCGGGCTGTGGGACCACCGATCGGTGCACCCCTGGGGCTATGAGCTGGTGCGCGACACCGCTCACCAGGCCTACGCCATCGCCGGGATCGATGTCGCGGACGTCGACCTGTTCGAGGTACATGACGCGTTCACCATTGGCGAGCTCACGACGACCGAGGCCCTCGGGCTGGCCGAGCCCGGCAAGGGCAACCAGCTCGTACACGAAGGTCACACCGCGCTCGGCGGTCGTCAGCCGGTCAACCCGTCGGGTGGCCTGTTGAGTCGGGGCCACCCCTTGGGAGCGACCGGCCTCGCCCAGGTGGCCGAGGCGGTCTGGCAGTTGCGCGGCGACGCCGGCGGCCGGCAGGTGGACGGCGCGCGCCTGGCCGTCGTCGAGACGATGGGTGGCGGAACAGCCGGCATCGACGGGAACGGCTGCGTCGTGGTGGTGCTCGGTGACTGAACAGGTGACGACCGCGGCGCCGGTGCTTGCCGGCAGGATCGCCATCGTGACCGGGGCCAGCGGCGGCATCGGCCGCGAGATCGCCCTGGCGGTGGCCGCGGCCGGCGCCAGCGTCGGCCTCGTGGCCCGCCGGGTCGACGCGCTCGAGGAAACCGCCCAGCTCGTCAGGGACATCGGTGGCACGTGCGCGGTGGCGGCCGCGGATGTCACCAACGAGGACGATGTCCGATCGGCGGTCGCGGCCCTGTCGGAGCGGCTCGGCACCATCGACGTGCTGATCAACAACGCGGGCGGGGCGCGGTTCATGGCGCCGATCCTGCAGACGAAGCTCAACGGATGGAACTCGGTCCAGGCGCTCAATGTGACGGCGCCCTTGCTGCTCGCTCAGGCCACCGTGCCTGCCATGATCGAAGCCGGCGGCGGCGCCATCGTCAACATCGGCTCGGTCGTCGGGCTGCAGACCCAAGCGTCGTTGGCCCACTACGGTGCCGCCAAGAGCGCGTTGATCAATCTGACCCGCACGATGGCCCGTGAGTGGGGCCCGCACGGCGTACGCGTCAACTGCGTGATCCCGGGGCTCGTGCGCACCGGGGCCTGGAGCCATTACGAGTCCGACCCGGCCATGGGCCGGCTGGCCGGTAGCGACATCCCGCTCGGACGCTGGGCCGAGCCGCGCGAGATCGCCGAACCGGTGGTCTTCCTCGCCTCGCCGGGCGCCTCCTACGTGACCGGTGCGTCCCTGCTCGTCGACGGGGGAACGCTGGCGTGAAGGTGACCGCCGTGGGGCTGCACGGCTACGGTGGCCCGGACGTGCTGCGCCTCGTCGAGATCGACGTGCCCGAGCCGGCGGAAGGTCAGGTGCGCATCAGGGTGTGCGCCACGCCGGTCACGCCGGCGGACGTGTGGCTACGACAGGGCGGCATCGATGCCCTGATGGCCGGCGCGAGCCGGCCCTTCGTGCCGGGGCTCGAGCTTTCCGGCGTCGTCGAGAGCGCGGGGCCGGGTGCCCGGTTCGCCCCGGGCGACGAGGTGGTTGCCGTCACGACGTTCGTCGGTACCGGACGGGGCTGTCAGTCCGAACTCGTCGTCATCGACGACGCCGACGTCGCGGCCCGCCCAAACACCGTGACCCACGCCGAGGCGTCGACCGTCCCGATGAGCGGGCTGACGGCGGAGTTGTGCCTCGACACGCTGGAGGTCGGCGCCGGCGCCCGGATCGCGGTGACCGGTCCCGACGGGACCGTCGGCAGGTTCGTGCGGCAGCTGGGCGCCGACCGGGGGCAGGAGATGATCCCGGTACCGCGACCCGGCCCCGAGGATCGGTGGTCCCCGGCCGACAAGGTGCGGCAACTGGTGCCCGAGGGGGTGGACGGGTTGGTCGACTGCGCCGGCATCGGTGCCGACGTGGTGTCGTGCGTACGCCCTGGTGGACGTCTGGTGGTGCTGCGTCCGGCGTCGGATGCGACCAGGGCCGCGGCCGCCGAAGCGGGGGTCGGGATCGAGCTGGTCAGCGTCCGACGTCGTCAGGGCGACCCGGCGCGCTTGGCGCGACTGATGGCGATGGTCGACCGGCGGGTGTTGCGGCCGCGGGTTGCTGAGGTGTCGCCGGTGAGCGACGTTGTCGCGTTGCACCGGCGGTTCGAACGGGGCGGACTGGATGGCCGGTTGGTGATGGAGTGGGGCGCGCAGCGGCCATGAAGTCAGTGCGGATCGAGGAGATCAGTCCTCAATGGACCGGCCTGCATGCCATCTTCGGCGGCTATGTCGTGGCGCGGCTGCTCGACGCGATGGCGTGCGTCGACGGCTTCGTGGTGTTGTCGGCGACCGTCGAGTTCGTCGGCAGCGTGCGGCCGGGTGAGGTCACCGTCGACGTCGACGTCGTGCACCTGGGCAGTCGCACGGCCACCGTCACCGGGTCGCTCTCGCAGGGACACGTGCGGGCGGTCGGGGTGGCCAAGCTCGGCCGGCGGCGCGGTGACCTGCGCACGCCGCCCCTCGACCTGAGCCAGTTCGACCCGCCCGAGCAGCTGAAGGCCGAGTTGCCGCCGTGGGGCGCGGTGGCGTTCGACGAGCGGGTCGAGGTGCGGCATCTCCCGCCGCCCAACGGCGATCCGCGCACCGGCGCCCGGGCCTGGGTGCGGGTGCGCTCGGACGCCGACGAGGCTGTGGTGCTGCGCCTTGACTCGCTGGCCCCGATGTTCCTCGACGTGCTCCCCCCGGGCACCTGGTATGTCGAGGACCTGGAAGGTTTCGCGCCCACCATCGAAATGTCGGTCCACCTCGGCCCACGGCCGGCCGCGTACGACCGGTGGCACCTGGTCGAGCAGCGCGCCGTGGTCATGGCCGATGACTACTGGATCGAGGACTCGACCATGTACGACGACGTGGGACGGGTCGTCGCCGTCGTGCGGCAGACCCGGATAGCGTCGGACCGCGTGCTGGAGGCCTGATGCAGCACCGTCTGTTCGTCGTCCGGCTGAGGGACGATGTCGCACTGCCGGAGGCGACGGACCACTGGCGGCGGGCCCACGGCGCCCTCTTCGCGCGTACCCCCGGCCTGCGCGGTTATCTGCAGAACCGGCCCGTGGACCCCACCGGCTGGGTCTGCTCCGAGACCCTGTTCGATGACCGGCGCGCCGAGACCGAAGCGTTCCGGTCGACGTACTACACCGACGTCGTGGCGCCCGACGAGGCCCGCTTCCTGGACCGGGAGAGCGTACGCACGGCGGTGGTGGTCGACCAGCGCGTCGAGCACGGTCGGATCGCGCGATTCCGCGCTGTGCTTCCCGGAACCGAGCCAGGGGAGGTCGCCGGTGCGGGGGCCGGCGTCCAGGTCTACCGGCTCAACAGGCCGCTCGTGCCGGGCACGCCGGCGGTCGTGACGTTCGTCTGGGATGACGACCCCGAGGTCGTTTCGGCGGTGACGCGTCGACGGGGTGGGAACGGGTTCGCCAGCGAGCCGCGCGTCGCCGCGCTCGCCGGTGGCGGGTGGCCGTGGGCGGACGGACTTGAGCGGCTTTGCGGAGATAAATCCATTTGCTGAATTGCGCGGTGTATCCAGAATTGGACGTCGACGCGCCGATGGCCGGAGCTTCTTTCCAACAAACGGTTGAATGGTATTATCGACGCATGACAGGGACCGCCGGTGGCGCGGAGACTGACCTCGTCCGACGCCTGGCCGCCAAGGACGAGATTCGGGACCTGGCGATGCGTTACGCGCTGGCCATGGATACCCGCGATGAGCGGCTCATGCTGTCGCTGTGGTCTGATTCGTCGCCGGGTCTGAGCTTCCCTGATCTGGACCTCCATGTCATCCGTGACGCTGTGATCCCGTCCTGGGCCAGTCGTGGTCCGTCGGTGATGGTCGTGTCCAACCACATCGTCGACCTGCATGACCTTCAGTCCGCCGAGGGCACGGTCTACTGTCTGGTGCGGATCGAACTCGGCGGCCGTCTGGTCGAGCAGCAGGTCGCATACCTCGACCGGTACGTGCGCGGCGAACACGGCTGGCAGTTCCTGTCGCGCCGGCACCTGCTGGCTTTCGGCATCGCGTGGTCGGAGAACCCGTTTGCCGCCGAGCCGGCCAACTGGCCCCGCCGGCAAACCGGCCGGGGTGAACTGTGGGATCTGTTGGCGCAGCGCCACCCGTTGGTCATGTCGACAGCCAACCGCGCATAGACTGCTGTTCCTCACGTTGGACGTGACGACTGTCGCCGATAGCCCGGCGAGCCGTCATCACAGGGAGAGATTGCTGATGACTCAGTCCACAACCGGGTCGGCCAGGCGCGGTAGGCCGCGACGGGGCCCAGATCCTGAGCGTTTCCGGGAGATCGTGGACGCGGCTGCGAGTGTCTTTCTGGAAAAGGGCTACAGCGCGACGAGCATCCAGGACATCTCCGACCGCGTCGGGATCCTGAAGGGCAGCCTTTACCACTATGTACGGTCCAAGGAGGACTTCCTCTTCCGCATCATCAAGGATGTGTACGACGAGGCCATCGGCGATATTCGCAAGGTCTCCGAGCTTGAGGGCGGCTGGCTGGAGCGGATGGCCGCGTTCGTCCGGGCCCACGTCCTCTTCGCGGCGAATCACCTCACGGCCTACACGATCCAACTCCGCGAGTTCGAGCAACTGAGCCCTGAGCGTCAGGAGGAGATCCGCAAGGGCGGCGAGACCTATGTCGAATCCCTGCAGGCGATCCTCGAGGACGGTCAGGCCGAGGGAATGGTGGATGCCTCTCTCGATGCCCGCCTGGCAAGCGTCATCATCACCGGTGAACTCAACTCGATGCCCCGTTGGTACTCGCCGCGCGGTCCCCTGTCGCCGGAGCAGTTGGCCGATGTCTATGTGGGCATGATCTTGTGCTCCGTGGCCTCGGACAAAGCCATGAAGGAGGCCGGTGGACCCGAACGGCTGCGGAGCCGCTTTCAGTCGGCCGGCTGATTTCATCCTGGTGTCCGGCGGCTGATTTCCGTCGGTTTCCCCATCGAGCTTGGCAGGGCGCGGGTTTGCCACTATAGTTTTGCCTACCAAGCGGTTGGTGGAACGGAGCCTGGTGATCACCATGACCCAGACGAAGGTCGAACTCGACGACGACATGCTGGGTGGGGAGCGTCTCGCGAACCCCTACCCGTACTTCGCGCGGATGCTCGAGCACGACCCGGTGCACTGGAACGAGCGGTTCCGCGCGTGGTTCGTGCACAAGCACGAAGACGTGCTCTGGGCCCTGCGCCACCCGGCCTTCTCCTCCGACCGGGTTCGCCCCGTCTACGAGAAGCACCTCAGCCCCCAGCGACGCGCCGAGCGTCAGCCGACCTTCGACGTGCTGCGGCACTGGATGGTCTTCCTCGACCCGCCGGAGCACACCCGCCTGCGCAAGATGGTGATGCCTGCCTTCAGCCCCAAGGCCGTGGCCCGGATGCGGCCGCGGGTCGAGCAGGTGGTGCAGGACACCCTCGCCCAGCTTGAGGGACGGCGATCGTTCGACTTCATCAGCGACTTCGCCTACCCCATCCCGGCGATCGTCGTCGCGGAGCTGATCGGGGTGCCCGCCGAGGACCGTGACAAGTTCAAGAAGTGGTCCGACGACATCCTGACCCTGGTGTTCGGCGCCGAGGGCCAGGCCGACCGCCGCGAGCTGGCCCAGCAGGGCCTGATCGAGTTGACCGACTACCTGCGGGCACTCATCGCCGAGATCCGCAAGGCTCCCGGACACGACATCATCTCCAGCCTGATCCAGGCTCACGAGGTCGAACCGCCCCTCACCGACGACGAGATCGTCGCCACCTGCGCCCTGCTGGTGTTCGGCGGTCACGAGACGACGACCAACCTCATCGCCAACGGCACCCGCCAGCTGCTCCTGCACCCCGACCAGTGGGAGCTGCTGCGCCGCAAGCCCGAGCTCATCGGGTCGGCCGTGGAAGAACTGCTGCGCTTCGACGGGCCCTCCCGGCTCGAAGCGCGCCTCCTGGTGGAGGACGTTGAACTGCGCGGCAAGACGTTGCGCGCCGGCGACAACGTCTTCCTTGTGCAGAGCGCGGCCAACCGGGATCCCGAGGTTTTCACCGACCCGGACACGCTCGACATCACCCGGCAGAAGAACACCCACGTCGGATTCGGCTTCGGCGTCCACCACTGCCTGGGCAACTTCCTGGCCCGGCTGGAGGCCACCGTCGCGATCGCCGCCGTCATCGAAGCCATGCCCGACCTCGCGCTTGACGGCCCCGAGACGTGGCACCCCACGATGATGAGCCGGGGCATGAAGACGATGCCCGTCAAGCGCACCGGGGCGGCCACGTGACCACGGCGGCGATGCGGGTCGAGCCCGACGACGTCACCTCGGACTGGACGCGTCCCGGTGTGTTCGAGGTGGCCGCCGGGGTGTATCGAATCCCGCTGCCGTTACCGCAAGACGGCCTACGCTCAGTGAACGTGTACGCCCTGGCCAGCGACGACGGCCTTGTGTTGATCGATTCGGGCTGGGCCATCACGGAGGCCAGACAAGCGTTGGACGCGGCCCTGGCCGCCCTGGGTGCGGGTGTCGGGGACGTACGCCGGTTTCTCGTGACGCACCTGCACCGCGACCATTACGCGATGGCTGTGGCCGTCCGGCGCGAGTTCGGCACGACGGTGAGCCTCGGCGAGGGCGAGGAGCCGGCTGTCCGCGTGCTGTCCGCTCCCGGTCACCGGCCGATGTCCGAGCACTGGCAGTCGCTGATCCGATGCGGCGCGGGCGAGATCGTCGAGGCGCTGCGCCCTCGGGCCGACCTGATGGCGCATGATCCGGCGGACTGGGCGGCGCCGGACGATTGGCTGGCCGGGGGGAAGGACGTCGTCCTACCGACCCGGACACTTCAGGTGGTGGCGACCCCTGGGCATACCCGCGGGCATGTCGTCTTCGTCGACGGCGACGCGCAGTTGATGTTCGCTGGTGACCATGTTCTGCCCAGCATCACGCCGTCCATCGGCTTCGAGGCGGTGGCAGCGCAGCTGCCGCTGGGGGATTACCTGGACTCGTTGCGGCTGGTCCGGTCGCTGCCCGACCAGCGGCTGCTGCCGGCGCACGGCCCGGTCAGTCCCAGTGTGCACGCTCGTGTCGACGAACTCCTGCACCATCACGCCCAGCGACTGGACCACGGGTGGCGCGTCGTGCGGGACGCGATGACGGCGTACGAGGTGGCGCGGCAGCTGACCTGGACCAGGCGCGAACGTGCCTTCGCCGACCTCGACCCGTTCAACCAGATGCTCGCCGTCGGCGAAACGGCCGCCCACCTCGACCTGCTGGTGGCGCAGGGCCGGTTGACGGCCACCGACGCCGAGGGAGTGCGCTACTACCACCCTGCGTGACCGTTTCAGTCTTGTCGACTCGAACCGGCCAGGCAGGGTCTTTGGTCCTGATGTGCGGGACGGTCGTCAGGCGGCCGGCCGCAGCTGCCCCGCCAGCAGGTCGTTGCTCACAGAGGCCTGATGACGGCACCGTCGGCGGTCAGGACGTCAACCTGTTCGCCGCCATCGTCTACCGGGTAACCGGAGATCCGGCACACCCACATCGTCGTCAGCTGCGGTGCCCGCTCGGAAGCGACTGGTTCAGGCGGCGGCCTGGAAGGCGCGGGCGTGCCCCAGCTCGTCGTTGGCGATATCCATGAAGAGCGTGGCCGCCGCGAAGTCGCCGCGTTGGAAGGCCGCCCGGGCGTAGCCGGGGTACATGACCGTCGTCTCGTTCAGCTCGCCCCGGGCACTGCTCAAGAGGTTGGCCCGGGTGGAGCCGACCAGGCCGGCAAGATTCGCCTCGGCCGCGAAGTGTTCGAGGCGTTCGGTGGCGGCGGCGTTGCGGAACAGCGTGGCCAGCCGGGTCTGTCCGGACCGTTGCGCGTGCTCGGCGTAGAGGGAGTACTTCACGTGGGCGAAGCCCTCGCCGTGCATGGCGGTGAGCAGGTTGGCCCGGGTCGCCCGGCCGGCACACGCCGCCCGGTGCGGCCCTACCGTCACGGGGGTGGGCGCCTCACCGACCGGAACGACCGTGCCTGAGCCGGGGTTGGTCACAGCCGCCAGCGCCTGGCGGTACCACTGCGCGTGCTGGGCCTCGTCGCGGGCGATCTCGGAGAACTGGGCGGCGACCGTACGGCAGCCGTCGGCGATGGCCTGCCTGGCGAAGCTTGGGTACATGGTGGTCGCCTCGTAGGTCTCGCCGTCGATCGAGTCCCGTAGGTTCATCTCATCGGTGCCGACCAGCCCGTACAGGCGCGCCTGCCGCGCGAAGTGGTCATAGCGCTCATCATGGGCGGCGGTGGTGAACAGTCTTGCCGGCGCCGGCTGGCCCGTGCGCGTGGCAGCCGCGGCGAACGTCTCATACTTCAGATACGCGAAGGCCTCACCGTGCATCGCTGCCAGCAGGTCGTCCCGGGTGGACGAACCCTTCGCGGTCGAATCGTCGGCCGCGGCGCTGGCAGGCGCGGCGCCCCACACTCCCGCGAGGGCGAGCACGGCGGCGGTGACCGAATGAGCAAGGGCTTTCATGGACGGCCCTCCCTGAAGAACGCGATCTTTCCATGGAAGGAACGAGCGTTCTCGGGATCTGTAACGGCCCACGCGGGCAGGTGCCGCCGTACGCCGCAGTCGTCGATGCCCCGACCACCACCGAAGCTAATGCGTCAGGCCCCAAGACGGCTCACGCCTCTGATCCGTACTGGCATGACGAACCGAGTTCCTAGCCGACGCGGTCCCGGCTGCGCCAGAAGCCGCCGGTAGGCCCGTCGTCCGGCAAGGTGGCGAGCCAGAGCGGCGTCTCGGCCGACATGGGTAGGCCGGCCATGCCATGACCGTCTGCGAGGTCGACATCGAGGATCGGGCAGCACGCGTTGACGAGGATGCCGTCGGCGGCGAGTTCCTCGGCGAGTACGCGGGTCAGCGCGTTCACCGCCGACTTTGACACGCGGTACGCCGCCACGTCGCGGGGCATGGCGCGCAGGGCGCAGGAGATGTTGACGATGCGTCCGTAGCCGCTCTGGCGCATCAGCGGTCTGACGGCCTGGATGAGCCGCCACATCCCGAACAGGTTGGTCTGCAGGGTGCGCTGGACGAGGTCCAGCGCGACGCTGGCCGCGTCCCGGTCGTCGTCGAGCAGGACGCTGGCGTTGTTGACGAGCACATCACAGCGGCCCAGGCGGTGGTCCAGCCAGGACAGGAGGCGGGCGACGCTGTCGCTGTCCTCGATGTCGAGCTGTCGCACGGCCACGCGGTCGGCGAGAGTGCCGCCCAGCTGTTCTATGGCCGCGTGCCCGTGCTCCACTGAGCGACAGGTCAGGACGACCCGCAGCTCCAGTTCGGCCAGGCGGCGTACGAGTTCGAGCCCGAGCCCTCGGGCGGCCCCGGTGACGAGCGCGACCCGCTGCGTTGCCAACGCTGTACCACCTCCCGCCGCCGGCCCGGGGCCGTGGGCGATCAATGCCCTGCGACGCGTGATCAATGGCCCGACGACCGTGCCGCTGCCCGGTCACCGACGGCGACGGGCGGCGTCGCTGGTGGCGGTGAACGGCAGCGGGCGTGGGCCGTCGGCCGGGCGTGACGCGCGTCCTGATCGTCTTTCGCGGCACTGTCGATCACATGTCCCCGAATGGGGTGACCTCGTCTCCGGCGGTCCTGTCGTCCCATGGACAGGGTCCCCGCTTTCGGGGACCCCAGCCGGATTTAGATGCTGCTACGGTCGTTAAATCCAAGATCTTGGTTACCGACCGAGCCCGGGCTAGCCGCCTGGCGTGGCGGCCGCGCATTGACGCCGGCCGCTGTCGCGGGCGGCACGGAGAGCCGGGTTGAGTGAGACAGACCGACCAGGGCAACCCACGAGTCCGGGGGTCAACGTGATTCGCATCGACGTTCTTGTCAGCTCACCAATCTTCCTTGTCGGGCTCGTCGATACGCTGACCAGAGCCGGCATCCGGGTGGTCGCCGCGAGGACCTCACCCGATGAGGAGCCGTCGTGGCTCGCGGACGCGGCGCTCATCGACGTCGACGCGCTGGCCGCGCCCGACGATCTGACGCACATCACCCAGGTGGCCAGGTCGACGCCGGTCCTGATGCTCGACAACCAGGCGGTCCCGGACGCGGCCCGATATCTGCGGGCCGGCGCGTCGGGGGTCATCACCAAGCGCGCCTCCTCCGAGCGGCTCGTCGACGCGTTGTACGCCGTCATCCGGGGCGTGACGAGCGCCCCCGAGGTGGCCGTGGCACCGCCCGAGACCGAGCCGCCGGCACCGGCCGAGCGCGGCGACTCGTTGAACTGCCGGCTGTCGGGGCGCGAGATCCAGGTGCTGCGCCAGATCTCGCGGGGCCTCACGCACGGGCAGATCGCGACCCGGCTGGGCATCAGCCCGCACACGGTCGACACGTACGTCAAGCGGATCCGGGCGAAGCTCGGCGTGGGCAACAAGGCCGAACTGACCCGGGTGGCGATGGACGGCCTGTTCGGCGGCGACCGCTCGGCGGCGACCGAGGTCGACCTGTCCCCGCCGGCACCTGCGGTCCGGTCGTTCGCCCATAGCGCGGCGCCGCGGCTGTGACCCACGCGCCGGCCGGCCGGTCCCGCTGACCGGGCCGCTGTCGTCCAAGCAGCGCGTCCGGACCGGACCCGCGACCGCGCCTCGCTAGTGGACAGATCGCCGTCATCACCTGTGCTGACCTGGTTCAGCGTCGTGGTCTTGCTGTTCATCAGATAGTCGCTAGCATCCCAGCGATGATCTCAGTTAGCGACGGGTGCCGGTTTCGGATCCTCGGCCCGGTCGAGGTCATCGCACACGGAAAGCCGCTGCGGTTCGCCCGGCGACAGCAGCTCGACCTCATGGCGTTTCTCTTGCTGCGGGCCGATCAGGTCGTCGGGACGGACGAGATCATAGAGGCGATGTGGGGCGCGGCCGCGCCTCGGACCGCGAACGTGCAGGTGCAGAACATGGTGTCCGCGCTGCGGGCCGTGCTGCATGGTCGCGGTACGCCGCTGGCTCGACTCGACCGGCGGGCGGCTGGGTACGCCCTGCACCTGGCCGACGGCCAGCTTGACCTCGCCGTCTTCACGACGCTGGTCACCAAGGCTGGCGCGGCGCCGACGCCGGCCGCCGCCGTGGAACTGCTGCGGCCGGCCCTTGCGCTGTGGCGCGGTCCGCAACCGCTGGCCGGGGTACGGGCGGCGTTCGCCGCCACCGTGCGCGCCTCCTTGAAGGAGCAGCGTGACCGGGCGTTGGAGCAGCTCTACGAGGCCGAACTCGGCTGCGGTAACCACGCCGCGATCGTGCCCGAACTGACCGACGCGGTGGCCGCCAACCCGGTTCGGCAACGGTTCGTCGCGCAGCTGATGCTGGCCCTGCACGGCAGCGGTCGGACCACCGACGCGCTCGACGCGTACCGGCGTGCCCGCCAGGCCCTGCGCAGCGAGTACGGGCTGGACGTCGGTCGCGACCTGCAGGAGTTGGAGCGGCGCATCCTGCTCGGCGACCGGACCCTCGACCCGCCCGTCGACCAAGCGGCGGCCGTCCCGGCCGGCTC
>JAEZGP010000345.1 GCA_023437285.1 Actinomycetes bacterium
GGATCATGCGCGAGGACCGCCGCGGGATCGTGCCGGCCGGCCGCGGGATCGTGCCGGGCCGCCGCCGCGGGATCGTGCCGGACGGCCGCCGCGGGTTTCGGCTGGGCGGCCAGTCCGCTGGACAGGAGGAGCGCCAGCGCCAGGACGGCGGCTGTGGACGGGCGTGACCAGCGTCGGCGCTGCATATCTCCTCCTCGACGGTGACAAGCCGCCAAGCGGAGACAGGGTGCCGCAAGCCAGGCGGTATGCCCCTTTTACGGGGTTCCGCATACCTAACGACTGTTGTGGGAATTCGGCCCTGCGCGGCGCCGGTTACGAACCGCCCCGGCCGATGGGCAGGACGTCCGGTCCGGCGTGGTCGACCTGCAGCGTCGTGTGGGTGAGGTGATACCGCTCGGACAGTTGCGCCTCGATCGCCAGGCGCGCGCCGTGGCAGTCGGCCCCCGGCCGGACGAGTACGTGCGCCGACAGCGCCGGCGCCCCCGACGTGATCTCCCAGACGTGCAGGTCGTGCACGTCGACCACGCCGTCGACCGTACGCATGCACGCGTTGATGTCCGCCGGCTCCAGGCCCGCCGGCGCGCGCTCGAGCAGCACCCGGCCGCTGTCGCGCAGCAGCGTCAGGCCCGCCTTGAGCATCAGCGCCACGACGACCAGCGAGGCGATCGTGTCGGCCTGGACGAACCCGGTGAGCAGGATGACGGCGCCCGCGACGGCCGTGGCGACGAACGCCGCGAGGTCGGTGAGGATGTGCTGGTAGGCGCCCTCGACGTTGAGGCTGCGCCGATTGGCTCTGCCGATGAGCACGGTCGCCACCAGGTTGACCACGATGCCGGCCAACGCGGTCCACAGCACGGCCGCGCCGGCGACCTCGGCCGGCTCCCACAGGCGCAGCACCGCCTCGACGCCCAGCCAGCCGGCGAGCAGCAGCAGCGTGAGGCCGTTGGCCTGCGCGGAAAGGATCTCGGCGCGCTTGAGCCCGTACGTGTAGCCCCCGCGCGGCGGGCGGGCCGCGAGCCGCATCGCGAGCAGCGCCAACGCGATCGACGCCGCGTCGGTGAGCATGTGGGCGGCGTCGGAGAGCAGCGCCAGCGACCCGGAGGCGAAGCCGATGACGACCTCGACGGCCATGAACGCGAGGATCAGCGCGAGGGCCCAGCCCAGCAGGCGCCGGTCGGTGCCGGCGCTCACCAGCGGTCCGTGCCGGTGCCCGCCACGCTGGTGTTCGTGATCGTGGCCCATGACCCTCCTCTCGTGGTGCCGTGTCGAATGTATGCGGACATTGCAATAAGTGCAACCATCGTGCGGTGGGGTCGCCCCGCCGCCGCCGAGAAGCGCGACACGCGCCGGAACCAGACCCCTCCGCCGGCCGACCGATGAGATAGCGGAGGATCGACACACCGCACGATCCGAGGGTAGGCGGGCCACGGCCGCCACACGAAGGGGACGCAGATGACCAGATGGGCTCTCCGGGCGGCCGCCGTCGCCCTCGGCGTCGCCGTCGCGCTGCCGATCGCGAGCGCGGCGTACGCCCACGTCGAGGTGCGCGCCGACAAGACCCGCGCCTTGGCGACCGACGTCACGGTCACCTTCGTCGCCGCCGCCGAGTCCGCCTCGTCCGGCATCAAGTCCGTCCGGGTCGTCCTGCCCGAGGGCATCGCCCCCGACGAGGTCAGCCTCGTCTCCGCGCCGTCGGGCTGGAAACTCAGCGCCACCGACGACGGCTACCAGGTCGCTGGCGCCGCCCAGCCGGTCGGCCGCAACGTCACGCACAAGGTGAAGATCAAGCAGCTGCCCGACGAACGGTCACTGACCTTCAAGAGCCTCGTGACGTACGGCAACAACACCGTCGACCGGTGGATCGGCGACCCGGACAGCGAGAACCCGGCCCCCGTCCTCAAGCTGCGGGCCGCCGCGAGCCCCGCACCCGCCACGAGCGCCGCCCCGGCCACCAGCGCCGCGCCGGCGACAACGCCGGCCCCGGCCAGCGCCGAACCGACGACCGCCGCCAGCATCTCCCCCGAACCGGTCAGCGCCGAGGAATCGGCCGGAAGTTCGTGGTGGTGGGTGGCCGGCGCGGCGGTGCTCGCCGGCGCGCTCCTGGCCGGCTACCTCGCCGCCCGCCGCCGACGCCCGACCAGCTGACGCGATCACCTCAGCCAGCGAGGTCGGCGATCGCGGGCCAGTCGACGCGGGCCGAGCGGTAGTAGGCGATGCCGAGTGCGTCCCAACGCTCGGCGTGCGCGGCGAGCCGGCCGCGCAGCGACGCCCAGTCTCGCGCGGCGCGCGGCGACCAGCCCACCTCGGCGAGCACCGCGAGCCGGGGGAATGCCAGCTCGTCCAGGTCGGCCGCGCTGGCCGCCGTCTCCGTCCACAGTGGTGACTCCACCCCGAGGACGTGCTCCTCGACCACGCCCGGCAGGTGGTCCGCGGGGTCCCACGCGTACGCGTCGTCGACCTCGATGAACCCCGCCCAGTTCAGGCCCAGCCGGTCCCCCGGCGCGTACTGCATGTCGAGGTAGGCCCGGGTGGCCGGCGACATGATGACCCGGTGGCCCCGGTCGACCGCCGCGACGACCGCCGGCGCCTCGCGCGTGGTGCCCCAGAACTGCATCACGGCCGACGGGTCCAGCGGCGCCTGCGCGATCTCGTGCCAGCCGATAGGGATCTTGCCGTGCCCACGCACGATCCGCTGCGCGCGGGTGAGCATCGTGGCGTAGTCCTCGCGGTCGGTGTTATGCGCCTCGTCGCCGCCCAGGTGCAGGTAGGGTCCGGGGGTCAGCGCGGCGAGTTCCCCGAACACGTCGGCAAGGAACCGGTATGTGTGCGGGTTGTCCGCCGCCAGCGAGCTGAATCCCACCTCGGTCCCGGTGTACCGGGGCACCGCGACGCCGTCGCGGGTCAGCTCCGGATACGCGGCGAGCGCAGCGTTGGTGTGCCCAGGAAGATCAATTTCGGGTACCACCGTGATGAAGCGTTGCGCGGCGTACTCGACCAGGTGCCGGTACTCGTCCTGGGTGTAGCAGCCGCCCGGCCCGCCGCCCACCTCGCTCGCGGCCCCATAGCCGGTCAGGCGCGGCCAGGACGTGATCTCCAACCGCCAGCCCTGGTCGTCGGTCAGGTGCAGGTGCAGGTGATTGACCTTGTAGAGGGCCGCCTGGTCGATGAACCGCTCGACGGTGGCGACCGGGAAGAAGTGCCGCGCCACGTCGAGCATCACGCCCCGGTACGCGAACCGGGGCCGGTCGACGATCCGTACCCCGGGCACCACCCACGGGCCACTGTGCACGGACCGCCCCTCGACGGCGGCGGGCAGCAACTGCCGCAGCGTCTGTACCCCCCGGAACAGCCCGGCCGGAGCCGACCCGCTGATGGTCACGGCCCGCCCGTCGGCGGCCAGGTCGTACGCCTCGTCGCCGGTCGCCCGATCAACCGACGCGCCGCGGGCGGGCCGCAGCCGTAGGGCGATTCCCGGCCCGTCCTCCGTGGTCACCGGGAACGGCAGGCCGGTCACCGGCCGCAGGAGGCCGGCGACGTACTCCGCGACAGCCTCAGCGCCGGGGTGGACGCTGATGACCGCGTCGGCGCCGAGCGTGACGTCCGTGCCCGCCACCGCCCCGATCTCCGCCGGTACGGGGATCACCGCCGGCAGCGCGCCACGCGTCCCGGGCGAACGTACGTCGTCCATGGCCCCCGCCTCCGCTCGGTCAAGGTCATCGTGGCGCCCATACTATCTGTAAAGACTCTTAACACAAACCGTGCCCAGCAACCGATCAACGACGTTCGACGGCCAAGCCTGCCGAGGGAGGGCGGCAAGGCGAGCCGATCATCCCAGCCCCGTGACGTACCGCCGGCCGTACGATTTCGCACGTGGCCGAGCCGAGGTGTCGGAGGCACAGTGGCGGATGAAACCAGCTTCGTGCTGAGGGTGACCTCGACGGACCCGCGAGCCGACGCCGCGCAGCTGGAGGAACTGGCGCTACAGCTTCGTGACGAGCTGCGTTCCGCCGGTAGGTACACGGTCGTTCGACAGCCCTCCGGTGCCGCCCCGGACGATGCCCGCAGCGCGGAGGCGATCCTTGCCGGCGTCGGCTTTGTGCTGACGACCGGACTGACCACGGTGGCGGCCGCCGCCGACATCGTCACGTTCGTCCAGGACTGGCGAAGCCGACATCCTCGCCGGCGCCGCCTGTCGGTTTCTGGCGCGGACGTGGACGTGTCGGCCTCCGACGGAACCGACGCGGTGGCGGCGGCGATCGGCCGCCGAGGCACGCGGGTGCGGGGCTGGCCGGGGCGGCGTCGCAGCGCTCTGCTCATCGCCAACGCCACCTATGTGGACTCCGGCCTCAAGCGGCTGCGTTCCCCTGTTCAGGACGTCCGCGGGCTGGCCGACGTACTCAGCGCGCCGGCGATCGGCGGCTTCGATGTCGACCTCCTCGTCGACGCCGACGAACGCACGATCCGCCGCAAGCTGGCCGCCTTCTTCGCCAACCGTGACCCAGATGACCTGCTGCTGCTGCATTTCTCCTGTCACGGGCTCAAGGATCAGCGCGGTCGGCTGCACCTGGCGGCCAGCGACACGGACCTGCAGTCGCTGACGGCCACGGCGGTCCCGGCGTCGTTCATCAACGATCTGATGACGGAGACGATCGCCCGACGGGTGGTCCTGATCCTCGATTGCTGTTACAGCGGCGCCTTCGCCCGTGGCGCGGCGGTGCGGGGCGACCGGTCGGTCCACGTGGCCGAGGAGTTCGGTGGGGGTACGGGCCGCATTGTGCTCACGGCCTCCAGCGCCACCGAGTACGCGTTCGAGGGTGACCGGGTCAAACACTTCGAGGCGACGCCGTCGGTGTTCTGCGAGGCGTTGGTGGCCGGCCTGGCGACGGGCGAGGCGGACCTCGACAACGACGGCGACATTACCGTCGACGAGCTCTACCGGTACGTGCACCGCCGGGTGATCGACGCCCGCAAGGGCCAGCAGCCGCACATGTCGGCATTCGGGGTGGCCGGGTCGCTGGTCCTCGCGCACAGCGTGCTACCGCCCGCGACACCTGCCCCACCACCGGTGTCGGTCCCTGCCACGCCGAAACCGCCGGCCAAGGCCACACCGCTCAAGACCGGCGCGCCGAGCAGGCCGTCGCACGACCCGCCGCTGAGCAGGCCGTCGCACGACCCGCCGCCCAGCCGACCGCAACGGCCGTACACGCGTCCGGACCTGGACACCACTCAATCGTGGATCCGGCACCCGGTCGTGTTCGTCGCGGTTGTTGTCGCCGTTCTCGGCTCAGCGGTCCAGGCGCTGCAGGCCAGTCTCATGCCCGGCCTCGTCGCCGAGTCCGACTTCCGGGTGTTCTTCAACGGTCTGCACTTCGCCGCGTTGCTGCCGGTCGCGGCCATCGCCGCCGCCGTGCGCAGTTTCCGCGTGCGACGCACCGGGTGGACGGCGCTGTTGTCGATGCTCGCGGTCGGGCTGCTCGCGGCCCTGGCCGTGTTGTCCGAGCAGGGCTTCGGCTTCCGGTTTCCGCTGTCGTGGTACACGCCGAACTCGACCCTCGCCGGGCAGAACGAGGTCGTCGAACGGGCGGTGACGATCGCGGGCGTCGTCGTGATCGCGGCCGGCCTCATCATCACGGACACCCTGAACGGACCTCGATTGACCCGCTCCAGCCGGGTCGGCGGGTTGCTCGCGGTCGCGGGCGGCCTGGTTCTCTCGCTCGTCGGCCTCATAGCGTTGTTCGGCGAGCGGCACGCGATCTTCCATCTCTGGACTGCCGCGACCAGCCCGACGGTGGCCGACGCGCCCCGAGGTGTCACGGCCGTATTCGGCATCGGCAACATACTGCCACTCGACCACCGGGGTTATGCCACGGACGCGTTCGCGGTCGCTCACCAGTTCTGGCCCGCGGGGTGGCTCTGCCTTGTCGCGGCCGCCGCGCTGGCCGCCGCATCCGCGTCGCGCCGGCGACAGTACGCCTGGGCGGTCGCCGTTGCCGTCCCGGCGGTCGGGTCCCTCGTGCTCGGCACCATGGCCGGCGGACGCTACGACGCCACCGCCATGGTGGACCTGATCCAGAAACTGGCGGGCATGAGCGTGCTCGCCGCCGCCGGCACCACCGCGTACCTGGTGTTCGGCGTACGGGGCCGGGAACCGGTGAGCCGGGCGGCGGGGTCCCCGTCGCGATGGTCCGCGGCGGGGAGCGCGGTCATCATTCTGGCCACGGTGGCAGCCGTGGCAGTCAGCGCCGTCACGCTCGCCCCGGCCGCGTACCGCCGCGACAATCCTTCCGCGCCGGCCGAGGTGATCAGAACGTTGCCGCACACGGGCGATCCGCGCGCGTTCGCCTTTCATCCGGACGGCGCGACGCTGGTCAGCGCGGAGGCCGACGGTACGCTGCGCTCCTGGGACATCGCCAGCGGCCAGCAGGCGGGACTGCCGGTCCCCATGCCGGCCTGGCCGGTCCAGGCCCTCGCCTACAGCGGCGACGGGACCTATCTCGTCACGACCCATGTCGACAAGGCGCTTCGCCTGTGGAACGCGGCCGACCTGACCGAGGTGGGGTTGCCGATCCGGCCGCCGGCCGCACCCAACCAGGCGGTCTTCACCAGCCTCGCGCGCCACCAGTTGGTCGCCCTCACCGACGGCGAGCTCGCCCAGTACCCGATTACCAAAGGACGCGTCCTGAGCCCGGCGAAGGTGACGATTCCGGACCGCGCGCGCACCTTCGCCGCCAGCGGCAACGGCGGCATCGTGATCGTGGGCTGCGGGAAGGGCACCGCCCGCGTCTACGACATGACGAAGCGTCCGCCGGCGCTGGTGGGGACGCCGCTGAAACACGGCTCCGGCACGGTCCTCGTCGCGATGACCCGCGACGCGACGGCGTACGTCACGGCCGGCGACGACGGCGCGGTCCAGGTGTGGAGTGCGTCGAACCAGCAGCCGCTCGGCGAGGCGATGCCGGGCCGCGCGGGGGCGCCGCGGTCGATGGCGCTGTCCCCCGATGGCCGCACGATCGCCGTGGCCTATGACAGCGGGCTGATCCGCCTCTGGGACCTCGCCTCCCGGTCGGCCGTGGGCGGTCCGCTGGAGGCCCACCCGGCGTCCGCCGAGTACGTGGCGTTCAGCCCGGCCGGCGACCTGCTCGCCTCGGGCGGCGCGGACGGCACGATCCGGGTGTGGCGCCTGCCCGGCTGATCCGTGACCGGCCAGGACGCGCCAGCTCAGGGCAGCAGGCGGCGGGCCACCACATGCAGGGCGAACAGCGCGTACCCCAACAGGATCGGCGCGCAGACCGGGATCAGCACCGCGAGCAGCACGGCCAGCGCCAGGACGCCGCCCTCGGCGAGCGCCGCCGCCGGCTTGCGCAGCGCGACGTCGACGGCGGTACGGGCGGCGCAGCGCCAGCCGGTGCCGCCGGCACGGCCGATCTCGACGAGGGTGAGTCCGACGACGCCGAGCACCAGGATGGCCACGATGGTCGTCGCCGCGATGAGCGCGGGGCCGCCGGGCACGGTGCCCTCGCGCAGCAGGCGCAGGTCGACGGCGAACAGCC
>JAEZGP010000346.1 GCA_023437285.1 Actinomycetes bacterium
GGCGTTGGCGCCCCGCAGCGCGGCGGTCACCGTCGTGGTGCTCGCCGTCGCGGTCGCCTGGCTCGCCGCGACCCTGGCGTACGGGGAGGAGCCCGAGCTGTGGCGGCTGGTCGCGGTCGCGGCCACGCTCTACCCCGTACACACGGGGGCGGCGCTGGCCGCCGTCCTGCCGTACGACGCGGTGGTGGCGCCCCGGGTGCTGCGCCGGTGGGCGGTGCAGACGGCGGGGGTGTTGGTGGCCGGCGTCGCGTTCGCGGTCGGCGGGGTGCTGCTGGCCGCCCGGGTGGGTGGCTGGTCGGCGCTCGTCGCGCCGATCGTCGGGCTGCTGGCCGTCGCCGCCCTAGCGGTGATGCTCGCGTGGCTGGTGAGGCGCACGTAGCCGGCATCACACCTGAGAGCTGCGTGACATCGATACCGTTAAAGTCGGTCGGTGAAACGCGGCAGGGGTAGCGTTTTGGGCGTGAAGCCGCAGAGGATTCTCATCGTCGGTGCCGGTCACGTCGGGCTCTACGCGGCCCTGCGCCTGAGCCGCAAGCTGAAGCGCGGCGAGGCCGAGGTCATGGTCGTCGATCCGCAGCCCCACATGACATACCAGCCGTTCCTGCCGGAGGCAGCCGCCGGCAACATCTCCCCGCGCCACAGCGTGGTGCCGCTGCGCCGCGAACTCAAGAACTGCACGGTGCTGGCCGGCGCGGTGACGAGGGTCGAGCACGCGCGCAAGGTCGCGACCGTACAGCCGATCATCGGGCCGGCCCGCGAGGTCGCCTACGACCAGATCATCGCCGTGCCGGGCTCCATCTCCCGTACCCTGCCGATCCCCGGTCTGGCCGAGCACGCCGTCGGCTTCAAGACCATCGGCGAGGCCATCTACCTGCGCAACCACGTCCTCGAACAGCTCGACATCGCGGCCACCACGACCGACAAGGCCGTACGGGCCTGCGCGCTCACCTTCGTCTTCGTCGGCGGCGGGTACGCGGGCATCGAGGCCCTCGCCGAGATGGAGGACATGGCGCGCGACGCGCTGCGTTACTACCCGGAGCTATCGGCCGAGGACATGCACTGGGTGCTCGTCGAGGCCACCCAGCGCATCCTGCCCGAGGTCTCGCCGGACATGGGCGCCTACACGGTCGAGCAGTTGCGCAAGCGCAACCTCGACATCCGGCTGGGCACCCGCCTGGAGTCCTGTGTGGACGGCAAGGTGGTCCTCTCCGACGGCGACAGCTTCAACGCCGACACGATCGTGTGGACCGCCGGCGTCAAGGCCCACCCGGTGCTCGACGCGACCGACCTGCCCCGCGACGACCGGGGCCGGGTCACCTGCCTGCCGACCCTGCAGGTGGTCGACCCCTCGGGGGCGGTCGTCGAGGGCGCGTGGAGCGCGGGCGACTGCGCGGCCGTGCCCGACCTGACGGCCGCGACGCCGGGCACCATGTGCTCGCCCAGCGCGCAGCACGCCGTACGGCAGGCCAGGCGGATGGCCGACAACATCGTCGCCGTCCTGCGTGGCCGGCCCACGAAGGACTACGCCCACAAGTACGCCGGCTCCGTGGCGAGCCTCGGCCTGCACAAGGGCGTCGCCCAGGTGTACGGGTTCAAGCTCAAGGGCCTGCCCGCGTGGTTCATGCACCGCACGTACCACCTGAGCCGCATCCCGAGCGTCAACCGCAAGGTGCGGGTGACGATCGACTGGACCCTGGCGCTGTTCCTCAAGCGCGAGGTCGTGCCGCTCGGTCAGCTGCACCACCCGCTCGAGGCGTTCAGCGAGGCGACGAAGGGCTGACGTCCCAGATCCACACGTCGTCGACCTTACGGCCCGGGAACAGCAGGTCGTCCAGGGTGCTCTTGAGGGCGGCGGCGCGTGGACCCTCGGGAACGACGAGGCAGTCGGCCCCCCAGAACCGCAGGTCGGCCTGCGCCTGCCGGCGCACCGGCGCGCTGATCTGCGGCACCGTCCCCGTCTTCGCGACGGCGGTGAGCAGCTTGGACGTGGGCTGCTTCCAGGTGCCGATCGACGACAGGCCGCGCGGCCCGTACGGCCCGATGAAGAAGCCCTCGGGCAGCGCGAACTGTGCGTTCGCCGCGGCCGCCCAGCGCATCGAGTCCGGCTCGACGGCGGTGGGCAGCGGCACGGGCACGAGCACGCCACCCTCGGGCACGCACTCGCGCCAGCTGCCGCTCGTGATGAACGTCGGCACGGGCTCGCGGTGCGTCGTGTCCATCAGCCGGGGCAGGATCGGCACCAGCGCGAGCGCCACGGCGGCCGGCACGGCGTAGAACACCCACCGCTTGCGGTGCTTGAGCGCCTGCTGGATGCCCAGCGCGAGCAGCGCGCCGAACAACGGCAACAACACCAGGGAGTACCGGGTGGGCAGCGCGCCGGTGATGACCGGGACGTTCTTCAGCGGGCTGTACAGGCCCGGCACGCCGATGCGGTGCCCGGCGAAGGTCACGTGCGGACCGAACGACAGCAACGTCATGACCAGGGCCGTCACGGCGATCGCGGTGGTGGCCGGGGCCTTGCGGAGCCACACGATGAGCGCGATGACGAGCACGAGGAGCATCGGCCCGAAGTACGCGTTCATCTCGGTGGCGCTGGTGGCGAGCTTCTCGGCGCCGGGCGTCGTGCCGATGGACAGGGTCGAGATGGAGATGTAGCTGGCCACGTCGCCGTAGAACACGGCCGGGCTGAACGGGGCGTTCGGCGTGTGCTGGGGCCCGGCGAACTGGATCCACAACGGGTACGCCAGCGCGACCGTGGCCAGCGCGGTCGCCACGGCCATGCCGATGAGGAAGTTGCGGGCCACCGAGCGCGCCCATGCGCGCCGGCGCAGCGCGTACACCGGAATGAAGATCAAAAGGGTGAGCGCGGCGAGGAACAGCACCTCCTCACCGAGGAACGTCTGCGCCACGACCAGCAGGCCCAGCGCGACCCCGGTGAGGACCGCCGCCTTCGTGCTGGTCACGCGGGTGAGCCGGATCAGCAGGTAGACGATCGGCGGCACCAGCCACTGCGCCGTGATGTGCAGGTGGCTGTTGGACTGCGACATCATGCCCGGCCCGAACGCGGCCAGCCCCGCGCCGACCGCCGCCCCCGCCCGGTGCATGCCCAGCGTCCGGGCGAAGAGCAGGTACCACCCGATCGCCGTCAGCGACAGGTTCAGCGCCAGCAGCACCGCGAACGACACCGCCGCGCCGAACAGCACGGTGACGGGAGCGATGAGGATGCCGTGCAGGATGTGGGAGGCGTTACTCATGAGGTTCACGCCGTCCGGGGCGTTGAGCCGGTCGGTGACGAAGCTGAAGTCGCCCGTCCACACCAGCGTGCCGTGCGCCAGGAACCACTCGATGAGCACCTGGTCGTTCACGTTATCGGCCAGCGCCCGCGTGTGCGGATCCGGCCACAGGCCAGCGGTCAGTAACCCGCTGACAGCGACGTACGCGAAGCAGACGAGCGCGTCCAGCGCGCCCTTACCGCGCAGCGCGGTGCGTACGCGGGCCAGTCGGCCCGACGCGGGAGGCTGCTCAACGGCGGTCTCGGGGGAGATCGTTTCAGATACTGTGCCGGCCACGCGGGCAAACATATCGTCTGTACGCCCGCGCGACCGAGCCGGCAACATCGGGCGGCTAACCTATGCGGTGCGGCCCGGATGGTGGAATCGGCAGACACAGTCGCCTTAAAAGCGACGGCCTCACGGCGTGCGGGTTCGAACCCCGCTCCGGGCACCAGCAGCTCAGCCCGCCCGATGACACCCGTCCGCGTCGCCGTGCCGGCGCGCTGGGTGCTCGCCTTATGCGCACATGTGGCGGCTCGGTGCGGCTGGGTGCTCGCCTTATGTGCACATGTGGCGGCTCGGCGCGGCTGGGTGATCGCCGTTTGTTTACATGCGGTGGCTCGGTGCGGCTGGGTGCTCGCCTTTGTGCGCATGCGGTGGCTCGGCGCGGCTGGATCATCGCCTTATGTGCGCATAAGGTGACCGGGTTCTCCTGGGCCCCGCTGTATGTGCGCATTTGGCCGCTCGGTGCGGCTGGGTGCTCGCCTTATGTGCACATTCGGTGGCCGGACGCTGGCGAGGTCTCGCCTCAGGTGCCCATATGGCGGGCGGGTAGCGCGCTGCCTCGCCGTATGTACACATATGGCTGTCGGGGCACCGCGCCGGCTTGCCGTATGTACACATATGGCGGTCGGGTACCCGCGCCGGCTCGCCGTATGTGCGCATTTGGCGGTGGGGCGGCCGCATCACCCCGCCCTATGTGCGCATTTGGCGGTGGGACGGCTGTGTCACCTCGCCGTATGTGCGCATTTGGCGGTGGGGCAGCCGTGTCACCCCGCCCTATGTGCGCAATTGGCGGTGGGGCAGCCGCATTACCCCGCCCTATGTGCGCATACGGCGACGGAGTCGGGCGCCCCGAGGGGGGAGCGTGGGCAGGTGGCCGTCCCCGGCGCTCGTGGGCGTTGAGTCGCGTGGCTACCTGTGCATCCATGCAGCTTACGGGGCCGGAGGGGGTCCGCGACGCTACGCTGGGCGGGTCACGTGCCGTCAGCGAAGGGAGGGCAGCCGCGTGCAGAGCTCGAATCCGGTCCTGAACCGGCTGACGCCCGTCCAGCCCGAGCGGGGCGGCTACGCGGCCCCGGGCGACCCGTCGCGCGTACCCTACCCGCAGCCCGCCTACCCGTCGGTAATGCAGGCGGACGAGGGACGGATGACCATCGACGACGTCGTGGTACGGACGGTCGCCCTGCTGGCCGTCCTGGGCATCGCCGGCGCCGCCGCGTGG
>JAEZGP010000360.1 GCA_023437285.1 Actinomycetes bacterium
CGCCCGCGGCGCCCGCTCGGCCGGCGGCCTCGTCGTCGCCGTGCGGCCCGACTCCGAACGCGCGGTCGCCCGTACTCCGGAGGAAGATTTTTCGGCCGTCGTGGTGACCGGGATGGGCCAGGCCCGCAACGTCATCCTCGTGCTGTCGGCGGACGCTGTGATCTCGGTGGGCGGGTCGTGGGGCACGCTGTCGGAGATCGCGCTCGCCATGCGGCGCGACCGGCCCGTGGTCGTCCTCGGCGGATGGCGGGTCGTGGACGCGGACGGGGAGCCCGTCGCGGGGCCGGTCGCCGTGACAACGCCGGCCGAGGCGGTGCGGGCGGCACTGGAGGCCGCCCGGTAGGGTCGTCGCATCTGCGAGTCCCGGGAGACCACAGACGATGACGGACAACAAGCTGCCGCTGCGCGCCAAGGTGGCCACGTCGGTGTCGAAGACCGCCGCCGCACTGTCGCGGGCGGCCGGCCGCGGCGACGGCTCGGTGATCGGCGGCTGGATCGGCCTCAAGATCGACCCTGACCTGCTGGCCCACCTGGCCGCCGGGCGGGCGATCGCCCTGATCTCCGGCACCAACGGCAAGACCACCACGACCCGGCTCACCGCCGCCGCCATGGGCGTGCTCGGCGACGTGGCCACCAACTCCCTCGGCGCCAACATGCCGACCGGACACACCTCCGCGCTGGCCAAGGCGGGCCACACGACGTACGCGGTGCTGGAGGTCGACGAGCACTACCTGCGCCAGGTCATGGAGGCCACCCACCCCAAGGTGATCGCGCTGCTCAACCTGAGCCGCGACCAGCTCGACCGGGCCAAGGAGGTGGCGATGATGGCGGCGCTGTGGCGCGACGCGCTGCGCGGCGTGGACTCCCACGTCGTCGCCAACGCCGACGACCCGATGGTCACCTGGGCCGCCCGCGACGCCGCGTCGGTCACCTGGGTGGCGTCCGGGCAACGCTGGCACGACGACTCGTGGGTGTGCCCGGAATGCGGCGCGCACATCGAGCGCGACGGCGACGAATGGTGGTGCGTGACCGGCGACCTGCGCCGCCCGACGCCGAGCTGGTCCGTCGCGGACGGCGCCGTCGTCGACCCGACCGGCGTCGCGCACCCGGTGTCGCTGCAACTGCCCGGGCGGGTCAACGTCGCCAACGCGGCCACCGCGCTGGCGGTCGCGACCCAGTTCGGCGTACGGGTGCCCGACGCGCTGCCGCGCCTGTCGTCGGTCGCCTCCATCGCCGGCCGGTACGCCACCGTGGAGCGCGACGGCCGGGTGATCCGGCTGCTGCTCGCCAAGAATCCGGCCGGCTGGCTGGAAGCGTTCGACATGGCCGAGGACGCCCCCACCCTGCTGTCGATCAACGCGCGCGACCCCGACGGCCTGGACACCTCCTGGCTCTACGATGTCGACTTCTCGCCGCTGCGCGGCCGCCAGGTGCTCATCACCGGCGACCGGGCCATGGACCTGGCCGTGCGGCTGGAGGTCAACGCGATCCCGTTCGACCACGTCACCTCGTTCGACCGGGCGCTGAACGCCGTGCCGCCCGGCCGGCTTGAGGTGATCGCCAACTACACCGCCTTCCAGGACATCCGAGCGGAGCTGGACCGTGTCAACTAACACCCCGGGCTACCGGCCGGCCCACGCCCGCCCCGACGACACGGACACCTACGTCGCGGTCGTCGACGAGGCGGCGGCCGACGTGGCGGCCGCGTCCCAGCTGGACGGCGGGTCGTCGTCGGCGCTGCGGATCGTGTGGCTCTACCCCGACCTGCTGTCCACCTACGGCGACCGGGGCAACCTGCTGATCCTCATGCGGCGCGCGCAGGCGCGCGGCCTGGCCGTCGAGGCGATCGAGGTCCGCTCCGACCAGTCGGTCCCCGCCGACGGTGACATATACCTGCTCGGCGGCGGCGAGGACGGCCCGCAGGCGCTGGCCGCCCAGCGGCTGGCCGCCGACGGCGGCCTGCACCGCGCCATCGACCGGGGCGCGGCGGTGCTCGCCATCTGCGCGGGCTACCAGCTGCTCGGCCGGTCGTTCTTCGCCAAGGGCGCCAAGTACCCGGGCCTGGAGCTGCTCGACCTCGACTCCGACCGGGGGCCGAGCCGGGCCGTGGGCGAGCTGGTCGGCGAGCCCGACCCGGCCCTGGGCCTGCCCACGATCACAGGCTTCGAGAACCACGGCGGGCGGACCCACCTGGGCCCCGGCGTACGGCCGCTGGCCCGGGTCAGCGCCGGCGTCGGCAACGACGGCGCCACCGAGGGCGCCTGGCGCGACAAGATAGTCGGTACGTACATGCACGGCCCGGCGCTGGCCCGCAACCCGGCGCTGGCCGACCTGGTGCTCGGCTGGGCGACCGGCGCGCCGCTGGCCCCGGTCGACGACACCTGGCCGGGCCGCCTGCGCAGCGAGCGCCTCGGCGCCGTCCGGACCGGATGACGTCTCAGGTCACCTCGCGGGAGCGCGAGTCGGCAGACCCGCGGCCGCACAACCGGCGGGCGGTGGCGTGGCGC
>JAEZGP010000391.1 GCA_023437285.1 Actinomycetes bacterium
GCGACCGCCTCGGCGACGGCCGCGGGAGCGCCGTCCGCCGCCAGGCCGCTGGCGTGTTGCGGCAGGCGGTCCAGCCGCTTCGGGGCGTCCGGGGGTACGGCCCGCAGCGCGCGTACGTGCTGGGCCAGCCGGGGCAGCAGGCACCCGACGAGGGAGGCGAACAGCAGCAGGTAGATCGCGGAGAACCAGGGCGAGGAGTAGACGGCGAAGCCCCACAGCCGATCCAGCCACGGGCCGAGGTCGGGATGCTCACGCAGGTAGTCGTTGACCCGCTCGGGGTTGAGGTTGCGCTGCGGCAGCAGCGAGCCGGGGATGGCGGCGACGGCGAGCAGGAACAGCAGCAGCAGCGCGGTGCGCATGCTGGTCAGCCAGCGCCAGAAGGAGCGCGCGGAGGCGATCATATGCCGACGCTCCCGGGGCCGATGGTCGCGCGCAGCCAGTTGAGGAACACGCCCCACACGCCCGTGACCAGCGCGAGGCCCACGACGATGAGCAGCACCCCGCCGATGCGGGTCACCCACTGGCTGTGCCGGCGGATGGCCTTGTGCACGCCGATGAGCCGGCGGAAGCCCAGCCCGAAGATCACGAACGGCAGGCCGAGGCCCAGGGAGTACGCGACGGCGAGGGTGACCGCCCGCGGCGTGGAGCCGCTCACCGTCGCCAGCCCGAGCACCGCGCCGAGCGTCGGGCCGATGCACGGCACCCACGACAGGGCGAACACGGCGCCGAGCAGCGGCGCGCTGGCCAGGCCGGCGGCGGGCAGCTTGTGGACCCGCCACTCGCGCTGCAGGCCGGGCACCCAGCCGAGGAACGCGGCGCCGAGCACGATGATGAGCGCGCCGACCACGATCTCGACGGGCCGCTGGTGCACGAGCAGCGTGCGGCCCACCCCGGCGACGACCACCGTGGTGAGCGTGAAGATCAGGGTGAAGCCGGCGATGAACCCGGCCGTGCCGAGCAGGACCCGGCCGCGCACCCCGGCGTCCGGCCGGTCGAGGCGGTCGCGCAGGTCGGCGCCGGCCAGCCCGGTCATGTACGACAGGTAGCCCGGTACGAGCGGCAGGACGCACGGCGACAGGAAGCTGACCAGCCCGGCGAGCGCGGCGACGCCGACCGCCACGAGGATCGGTCCCCCGGTGGCGAGCTCGGCGAAGGTCTCGCCCATTACGTGCTCTCCGCGGCGATCTGCGCGACGATCGGTTCCAGGTCCGACTGGAGCATGGCCTTGCGGATCATCGCGGCGACCCGGTGCTCGCGGTCCAGGATGATCGTGGCGGGCAGCGAGGTGGGCGGGATGTTGAACGTCAGCGCCACCTTGCTCGCCGGGTCGAACAGGCTCGGGTAGCTGACCTGGCCCGCGATGAACTGCTTGGCCTTGTCCCGCTCGTCGCGGATGTTCACGCCGAGGAACGCGACGCCGCTGGCCTTGGTGGCCTGGTAGGTCTGCTCCAGGTCGTCCTTCTCGACCCGGCACGGGCCGCACCACGACGCCCAAAAGTTGATCACAACGACCTTGCCGGCCTCCGCCGAGAGGTCGTACGAGCCGCCGTCGAGCAGGTCACCCGTGACCTGCTGGGCGCCGCCCCGCTCCGCGGCCGGGTACACGGTGACGAGCGAGGGCGGGCTCTGGCCCGTACCCGAACAGGCCGTGAGGGTGACCAGCGCGGCGGTGAGCGCCGCGAGCAGGGCGAGTCGGCGCATCGTCAGGCGCCTTTGGCCTTGAACGCGTCCTTGGACAGGCCCAGCAGGTGCCCGGCCGGCTCCGCGTAGCCGACGCCGGCCAGCTTGTCGCCCTCGAAGTGGAAGCTCGTCACGCTGGCCAGCGAGCACTGGCGGTTGCGCGGATCGTGCCAGAGGCGCTTGCGTTCCATCCACCGCCGCAGGATCCAGATCGGCAGCTGGTGCGACACGGCGACGGCCTCGTGCCCGGCGGCCGCGTCGCGGGCGGCGAGCAGGGCGGCGGTCATCCGGTCGGCGACGACGCGGTACGGCTCGCCCCAGGACGGGGTGAACGGGTCGCGGATGGTCCACCAGTTGCGCGGGTCGCGCAGCGCGCCGTCGCCCACGCCGACGGTCCGGCCCTCGAAGATGTTGAGGCTCTCCAGCAGCCGCTCGTCGCTGGCGATCTCCAGGCCGAACTCGGCGGCGATCGGCGCGGCGGTCTGCTGGGCCCGCTCCAGCGGGCTGGCCACGACGTAGGTGACGTCGCGGCCGGAGAAGTACTGCGCGACGGCCTTGGCCATCTGTACGCCCAGCTCGGACAGCTTGTAACCGGGCAGGCGACCGTAGAGGACCTTCTGCGGGTTGTAGACCTCGCCGTGCCGCACGACGTGGACGATGGTGTTGTCGGTCATGCCCCTCCCCCCTCGGCGGTCACGCTGGTCGCGGCGGCGGCGGCCTCGGCGGCGGCCGGCAGGGCCCTGGCGAACACCTCGACCGCGTCGTCGTCGATGGCGGTCGAGACGAACCAGGCCTCGAACGCGCTCGGCGGCAGGTAGACCCCGTGGGCCAGCATGGCCTGGAAGAACGCGGTGAACGCGGCCGTGTGCTGAGCCCGCGCCTGGTCGTAGTTGGTGACCTCACCGTCCGTGAAGAAGATCGAGAACATGCTGCCGGCGTGCTGGAGGCGATGGGCGACGCCGACGCCGTCGAGCGCCTTCGACGCGAGGCCGCTCAGCTGCGCGGCGGTGCGGTCCAGCTTGGCGTACGTGTCGGACGCGCACTGGCGCAACGTGGCCAGGCCGGCGGCGCTGGCCAACGGGTTGCCCGACAGCGTGCCGGCCTGGTAGACCGGCCCGGCCGGGGCCAGGTGGCCCATCACCTCGTGCCGGCCGCCGAACGCGGCGGCGGGCAGGCCGCCGCCCATGACCTTGCCGAAGGTGATCAGGTCGGCGGCGATCGGCTCGCCGCGCGACGCGGACAGCTCCGCCCAGCCGCCGCGCGCGACCCGGAAGCCCGTCATGACCTCGTCGAGGATCAGCAGCGCGCCGTGCCGGTGGGCGAGGTCGGCCAGGCCGGCGTTGAAGCCCGGCGCCGGCGGGACGACGCCCATGTTGCCGGCCGCGGCCTCCGTGATGATCGCGGCGATCTGGTCGCCCTCGACCGCGAAGACGGCCTCGACGGCCGCCAGGTCGTTGTACGGCAGGACGATCGTCTCGGCGGCCGCGCTGGGGGTGACGCCCGGCGAGTCCGGCAGGCCCGCGAGATCGGCCTCCGTGCTGGCGGCCGCCAGCGTGGCGACGCCCGAGCCGGCCGCGGCGAGCAGCCCGTCGGAGTGGCCGTGGTAACACCCGGCGAACTTGATGATCTTCGGCCGGCCGGTGAAGCCCCGGGCCAGGCGGATCGCCGACATCGTCGCCTCGGTGCCCGAGTTCACCAGCCGCACCTGGTCGACCGGGGTACGCCGGACGATCTCCTCGGCCAGCTCGACCTCGCCCGGCGTCGGCGCGCCGAAGCTGGTGCCCTTCGCGGCGGCCGCGGTCACCGCCTCGACGACGGCCGGGTGGGCGTGGCCCAGCACGAGCGGACCCCACGAGCAGATGAGGTCCAGGTAGCGGCGGCCGTCGGCGTCGAACAGGTAGGCCCCCTCGCCGCGCACCATGAACCGGGGTGTCCCGCCGACGGCGCGGAACGCGCGCACCGGCGAGTTCACCCCGCCCGGCACGACGGCCAGGGCGCGGTCGAAAAGGTCCTGGGAGGCTGGCGCCTCGGCGGGGAAGGTCTCAGTCACGGTGGGGCCATTCTGACAGCCCAGCTGACAACCCTGGCCAGCAGCCCCGGTACGCGGCCTGCGTACGGGTAGCCTTGGCTGCCATGACGGTCACTGACGGCGTGCTCTCCCCGCCCTCGCCGAAGCGCGTTGCGCAGCTTCGCAGCCACCACGGGGATGAGGTGGTCGACGAGTACGCGTGGCTCGCGGACAAGGACGATCCGGACACGGTCGCCTATCTCACGGCCGAGAACGACTGGACCGACGCGCGCACCGAGCACCAGTCCGCGCTGCGGGAGACGCTGTTCAACGAGATCAAGCGGCGGACCAAGGAGACGGACCTGTCCGTACCGGCCCGCAAGGGCGGGTACTGGTACTACTCGCGCACCGTGGAGGGCCAGCAGTACGCGATCCACTGCCGGCTGGCCGCCGACCCCGGGCAGGTCGTGCCCCCGTCGATCGACGCGGGCGGGCCGCTGCCGGGCGAGGAGGTGCTGCTCGACGGCAACGCGCTGGCCGGCGACTCCGCGTTCTTCTCGCTGGGCACGTTCGACGTGAGCCCCGACGGCACCCTGCTCGCGTACTCGGTGGACCTCACCGGCGACGAGCGGTTCACGCTGCGGATCAAGAACCTGCGTACGGGCGACCTGCTGCCCGACGAGCTGACCGAGGTCTTCTACGGCTCCGCCTGGGCCAGGGACGGGTCCGTGCTCTTCTACCAGACCGTCGACGAGGCGTGGCGGCCCCACCGCGTCTGGCGGCACGTCCTCGGCACGCCGCGCGAGTCCGACGAGATCGTCTACGAGGAGCCCGACGAACGGTTCTGGGTCGGCATCGGGCTGACCCGCTCCGAGGAGTACCTCCTCATCGACGTGCACAGCAAGGTCACCAGCGAGGTCTTCGTCGTGCCGGCCGCCGCGCCGCTCGACCCGCCGCGCTCGGTGGCCCCGCGCCGCCAGGGCGTCGAGTACGGCGTCGAGCACGACCCGGCCGGCAAGCGGTTCCTGATCATGCACAACGACGGCGCGGAGGACTTCGCGCTCGCCTGGACCCCGGCGGACGCCCCCGGCGCCTGGGAACCGCTCATCCCGCACGTGCAGGGCGTCCGGCTGCTCGACGTGGACGCGTTCGCCTCCCACCTGGTGGTGTCGCTGCGCCGCGACGGGCTCACCGGCCTGCGGGTCATCCCCACCGACGGCGACGAATACGAGATCACCTTCCCCGAGCCGATCTACACCGTCGGCCTCGACGCGAACCCGGAGTTCGACACCGCCACGATCCGGCTGCACTACTCCTCGCTGGTCAGCCCCGACTCGGTCTACGACTACGACCTGCGTACCCGCGCCATGGTGCTGCGCAAGCAGCGGCCCGTGCTGGGCGGCTACGACCCGACGCAGTACGAGCAGCACCGCGAGTGGGCGCTCGCCCCCGACGGCACCAAGGTGCCGATCTCGCTGATCTGCCGGGTCGGCACCCCGCGCGACGGCTCCGCGCCGGCGGTCCTCTACGGGTACGGGTCGTACGAGGCGAGCATGGACCCCTGGTTCTCGATCGCCCGGCTGTCGCTCGTCGACCGGGGAGTGATCTTCGCGGTCGCGCACGTGCGCGGCGGCGGCGAACTGGGCCGGCACTGGTACGACGACGGCAAACTGCTGCGCAAGAAGAACACGTTCACCGACTTCATCGCCTGTGCCCGCCACCTCGCGGCGAGCGGCTGGACGTCGGCCGACCGGCTCGTGGCCCGGGGCGGCTCGGCGGGCGGCCTGCTCGTCGGCGCGGTCGCCAACATGGCTCCGGACGCGTTCGCGGGCATCGTGGCGCAGGTGCCGTTCGTCGACGCGCTCACCACGATCCTCGACCCGAGCCTGCCGCTCACGGTCACCGAGTGGGAGGAGTGGGGCAACCCGCTCGAGGACCCCGACGTGTACGCGTACATGAAGTCCTACACCCCGTACGAGAACGTCGCGGACGTCGCGTACCCGGCGATCCTCGCCATGGGCAGTCTCAACGACACCCGGGTCCTGTTCCACGAGCCGGCCAAGTGGATCGCCCGGCTGCGCGCCACCGCCCCGGCGGGCAACTATCTGCTGAAGACCGAGATGGGCGCCGGGCACGGCGGGCCCAGCGGCCGCTACGACTCGTGGCGCGAGGAGGCGTTCATCAACGCCTGGATCCTCGACCTGGTCGCCGCACCCCAGGCCTCGGCGTGATCGCTTCCGGTTACCACGGGACCGGGACGGTCGACAGCTCGCGGGGATAGACGACCCGCGCGCCCTTGCGGGTACGGGCCTCGACGACCGCGCCGGCCAGGATGTTCTGGCCGGCGGCGTCGAACCGTACGCCGTTCCAGGGCAGCATGAGCTGGCTGGCGGGCAACCACATCTGGCGCAGCGTCGCGCGCACCGCCGTCGGGTCCGCGTCGCCGGCCGTGTCCAGCGCCGCGGCCAGCGTCAGCGTCGCCGTGAACGCCTCGGCCGCGTCCGCCGTCATGGTCTTGCCGAAACGCTTCTTGTACCGGTCCGCGACGGCTGAGGCCAAGGGGTTGCGCGACACGAACTCCGGCGACCAGCCG
>JAEZGP010000416.1 GCA_023437285.1 Actinomycetes bacterium
GCGTGGACACGGCGACGGCGTCGGCGAGCAGGCCGAGCGCGGCGGCCAGGGCCGCCTCGTGGCCCGGCTCGACCGTGAGCAGCGCGGCGACGCTGCCCAGCAGGCCGGGTACCTTCTCGGCCCGGGCCAGCAGAGCGCCCGCCCCGTCCTTGCGCTTGAGGCCGATGGCGAGGGCCTCCTCGCGCGCCTTCCACTGGGTGGCGTCCTTCTCGGCGGCGCGCTCCTCGTCGGACAGGCGCCGGATCCGCGCGTTGATCTCGTCGGCGCGCCGCTGCGCCTCGGCGTGGGCGTTGTCGAGCGCCACGTCGCCCCGATCGGCCTCGGAGGCGCCCTCCTGCGCCAGCTCGTACGCCTCCCGGGCGGCCTCGGCGCGTTCCAGGGCCTCGCCCAGCGATACGGTGAACCGGGCGATCTCGTCGGCCGCCGCGTGCGACCGGGTGCGTAGCGCGTTGACCTGCCCGGCCAGCTTGGCCAGGCCCTCGCGCTTGTCGGCGATCGCCTTCACTGCCACGACCAGGGCCTTCTCGGCCTCGGCCAGGCGGCGTTCCAGCTGTTGGCGCTTCGCGACGGCCTCGTCCAGGCGCTCCTGGTGGGTCTCCAGCGCGGCGCGCAGCTCCTCCTCCTGTTCGCGGGCCTCCTCGGCCTCGGCGAGCAGTTGGTCGGGGTCGCGGCCCGGCCGCTCGTCGTCGACGGCGACGCTGAGGTTGCGCAGCCGCTCGTCGGCGAGCTGGTGGGTGGCCCGCAGCCGCTCCTGCAGGGTGGCCAGTTGCAGGTGCGTGTCCTGCGCCTTGGCCAGCACCGGGGCGTCCTCGGCGAGGGCCGCCTCCAGTTCGGCGAGGCGCTCCTGCACCTCCGCGTGGGCGGCCTCGACCTCCTCCCGGCGGGTCCGCAGCGCGGCCTCGTCGGCGACCTCCCGGTCGACCGTGGTGCGCAGGGTGACGTAGTCGTCGGCGAGCAGGCGCAGCTTCGCGTCGCGCAGGTCGGCCTGGATGCCGGCGGCCCGGCGGGCCACCTCGGCCTGGCGGCCCAGCGGCTTGAGCTGGCGGCGCAGCTCGGCGGTCAGGTCGGTGAGCCGGTTGAGGTTGGTCTGCATGGCGTCGAGCTTGCGCAGCGCCTTTTCCTTGCGCTTGCGGTGCTTGAGGACGCCCGCCGCCTCCTCGATGAAGGCGCGCCGGTCCTCGGGCTTGGCGTGCAGGACGGCGTCGAGCTGGCCCTGGCCCACGATGACGTGCATCTCGCGGCCGATGCCGGAGTCGGAGAGCAGCTCCTGGATGTCGAGCAGCCGGCAGCCGTTGCCGTTGATCTCGTACTCGCTCTCGCCGGAGCGGAACATCCGGCGGGTGATCGAGACCTCGGTGTAGTCGATGGGCAGCGCGCCGTCGGTGTTGTCGATCGTGAGGGTGACCTCGGCGCGGCCGAGCGGGGCCCGGCCGGACGTGCCCGCGAAGATCACGTCCTCCATCTTGCCGCCGCGCAGCGCCTTGGCGCCCTGCTCACCCAGTACCCAGGAGATGGCATCGACGACGTTGGACTTGCCGGAGCCGTTCGGCCCCACCACGCAGGTGATGCCGGGTTCCAGTTTCAGCGTCGTCGCGGAGGCGAAGGATTTGAAGCCCTTCACCGTCAGGCTCTTGAGATGCACGGGTCTCCGTGGGTGGTAGCTGTCCGACCTCTCGGCAGAGTACCCCGACGAGGGCAAAAGGAAGCGCGCCGACGTTGGGGTCGGCGCGCAATCTTCAACGTGTCCCAGCTGGGGCTTACCGCCTGCCAGGAGGAGGTAACGCTCAGGCGAGCGCCGGCTCCTCGATCCGCAGCAGGCTGTCCGATTCCACCGAGGCCGCGAGGCGATCATTTTCCGCCCGCAACCGCAGCACCTCGAACTCAAGCTCCCGTACCCGGGCACGCAACTTCGTGACCTCGTCGAGCATGCGCCGGTCGGGCGCACCGCCCACGTGGCCGTAGAGGGCCTTCGCCATATCGTCTCCTTGTCAGCGCCACCGAAACCCACCGGTCAACGCGCGCCCCTCGTCGGCAGCCATGACGCAGCGAAGTGCGCCCATGGCGGGGCACGTCTGGCGACACATCAATAGTCCGCCCGAGCACCGACCCCAGTCAAGTTCCGCGCGTTGGCATGCCGTCGAACACCTCCCGCTCTCGATGTCCGTTTACTGACAAAGCCGCGTACGGGGGACAACGACTCGTTGCGACCTATATGACCGTGTCTCTGGCTCCACTCCTGCCGCTGTGCACGCACCCCGACGACGACCCCGGCACCTGGTCGGCCGCCACCCTCACCGCCCCTACGCTCGGCGCGGTCGTGGTCGTACGCCTTTGCGTCACCTCCGCCGCCCCCTCTCTCGGCCCGGCCATCGCCCGCTTCGTCCGGGCGGGCAGCGCCGTCCTCGGGTACGTGAGCCTCGCGTTCGCCACCCGCCCTGTGGCCGAACTCACTGACGACATCGCCCGCTGGGCGGACCTGGGCGCCACGGGGATCTTCCTCGACCACGCCCCGCCCGGCCCCGCCCAGCGCGGCGCCCTCCGGCTC
>JAEZGP010000469.1 GCA_023437285.1 Actinomycetes bacterium
CTCGTGCAGGTCGTCGACGTTCTGGGTAACGACGACCGTGCCCGGCCGGGCGGCCTCGATGGCGGCGACGGCCACGTGCCCGGCGTTCGGCCGCGCCTTGCGTACCCGGGCCCGCCGCCACTCGTACCAGCCCCAGACCAGCTCAGGATCGGCGTCGAACGCCTCCGGGGTGGCCAGCCGGTGCGCGTCGAAGCGGGCCCACAGGCCGGTGAGGTCGTCGCGGAAGGTCGGCACCCCGCTCTCGGCCGACATCCCGGCCCCGGTGAAGACGACGATTCGGTTGGCCCGCGCGAACGTGTCGGCGACACCGGGCGGCAGCACGCTGTCCATCCGACAGATCCTCTCATCCGCACTGTGGTGCGTAGACTCGCGGCGTGATCGCACGGGTGTGGCGCGGCTGGGTCAGCACGGACCGGGCGGCGGAGTATGTCGCCTACATCGACCGTACGGGCCTTTCGGCGTACCGGAGCACGCCGGGCAACCTCGGCGCCCAGATGTGGACCCGCGACCTCGGCGACGGCCGCTCGGAGGTGACGACCCTGAGCTGGTGGGAGTCGCTGGATGCCATCCGCGGGTTCGCGGGCGACGACATCGACCGGGCGGTGTTCTACCCGGCCGACGACGACTACCTGATCGACCGAGAGACCACCGTGACCCACCACGTCGTCGCGCGCCACCTGAGGTGAGCCTTCGGGTCCGGTCGCGTACCGAATACCTCGCCGCTTCCGGTATATGAGGCCGATCAGCGGCCGTTACGCGACCGTGGTGTTCTGGCCGGCGACGATGCGCCACGTGCCGCCGGCGCGGCGCCACACGTACGTCGGGCGGCCCTCACCAGCCGGATTGCCCTCCCGGTCGGTGTACTGCTGGTTGACGCCGGTGACGGCCACATCATCAGCGATGAACGCTATGTGGTCGACCACATAGGTCACCGAGCCGCCGTTCATCCCGCCCGGCAGCACGGCACGGGTGAACTCGGCGATGGCCTCGCGGCCGACGAGCCGGCGGCCGCCACCGGTCACCCAGACGGCGTCCGGGTCGAAAAGTGCGAGAAACCCCTCGACGTCCTCGGCCCGCTGCGTACGTTCGACGGTCGCGACAAGCGCTGTCAACTGATCCGTGTCTGACATGCGGCGACCGTAGGACCTCAACTCAGCTTGAGGTCAAGGGGTCGTGGGTTCAAATCCCGGTCCACGAACGAAGGCCCGATCGACTGAAACACCCCTCCGGCCGGCACGACCGCGGTGGGTGCACGCGCCGCCTGCACCCACCGCCCACTTGGGCGACCTGCGGCTCAATGACACTGTGGACCGCTACCTGCTCACCGAGCAACCGCTGGAGGCGTTACCGGTATAGCGTGCGGCGGGTGGAAGGTTCACTGCGGACTCCTGTTGAGATCTTCGGCGATCTGCTCGACCGTTCGGTCGAGCAGATCGCCGCGGTGTCGGCTGATGCCCGCGATTTCGACGCGGACCTGATCTACCGGGTGTCCGACGTGTGGGACAACAACACATCAGGGCTGATGAGCGCGGCCCTGGCGGGCAACGCGCGCCGTCGCGACAAGGTAGCGATGGCCGGGCTGCGGTGGATGGCCGAATTGGGTCCGACGCGTCGGGCGTGGATGGTCGACGTGCATCCGGCGTTGGACGCGGTGCTGCCGGAGGTGCCCGAGCGGACCGTGTACCGGGATTTCCGGGGTCATGTGCGTCCGATCGGTATGCCGCTAACTGCGGGTGAGGCGGCCAGCCTTGGCGAGGACTACGACCTGCCCGGCGCCGTCGTGCGTCACATCAAGCTGGAGCATCGGGTCGACGGCCTGACGGCCATCCTGACCGTTGAAGTCACCCGCCGGTATCCGACCAGCCACGACGTGTCGGATGATCCCGCATTGCTGTCGCTGAAACTCGCCCCGGTCAAGGACCTGCGGTTCGACGCGGTCGACCGTCGAGGGCTTGTGGTCTCACATCCGGAAACGGGTGTCGAGCTGCGGATCGGCGCCGACGGCAACCTGCGCGCCGCAGCCGGGGAAGTATGGCTGGAGGACTGGCTGTGGCATGAGTCGCGGGCCGGGCGTGCGGCCGATGCGGTTGTGCCGCCCGGCGTGCCGTCCGTGCCGGGCGCGCCGAGGCGACGCTGGCGCTGCGGACCCCGAATATGGACCCTGGAGGCTCGTCCGCCGCAGTACCGGGTCAGTGACATTCTCCTCGACACGATGCGGAAGATCCGGATGGTGCGGTTCCGGGACAACGCGGCGGAAGTCCCAGTGCACGACCTCTGCCGGGTACTCGGGCCGGCGGGCAGCGACATCGTGGCGGCCGGCGCGCACCGCTGGTTCGCGCAGACCCGCGCCTTCGGTGGCCTGGAACAAGCCTGGGCCAGGCGCTGGGAGGCGATCGACGAGAGCAGGGCGGTCCTCGGAAACGGGCCAGGCCACGTCCGGTACGCAGGATTCACGGCCCCGCACACCGCTTGGGGCGCGCCGCGCAACGGGCGCGCGGTGCTCAACGTGGCCGTGCCGGGGACCGATCCGGCCGCGCCCTGGCGCCTTGCA
>JAEZGP010000617.1 GCA_023437285.1 Actinomycetes bacterium
CACCCTGCGAGCCGGGCACACCTTGCGAACCCGGTGCTCCCTGCGAACCGGCGGCACCCTGCGAGCCAGGCACGCCCTGCGAGCCGGGCACACCCTGGTTGCCCTGGAAACCTTGCGAACCCGCCACGCCCTGCGACCCCGCCACCCCCTGCGACCCGGGCACCCCTTGCGAGCCCGGGGCTCCCTGCGAGCCGGCCACGCCCTGGTAGCCCTGGAAACCCTGCGAACCGGCCACGCCTTGCGAACCGGGCACGCCCTGCGAGCCGAGCACACCCTGGGAACCCGGCACGCCTTGCGAACCCGGAGCTCCCCGCGAACCCGCAACGCCTTGCGAACCCGCCACACCCTGGTAGCCCTGGAAACCCTGCGAACCCGCCACGCCCTGCGAGCCGGCCACACCCTGCGAACCCGGCGCTCCCTGCGAACCGGCGGCACCCTGCGAACCGGCAGCACCCTGCGAGCCAGGCACGCCCTGCGAGCCAGGCACGCCCTGCGAGCCGGCCACACCTTGCGAACCTGGAGCTCCCTGCGAGCCCGCCACACCCTGGGAACCGGGCACGCCTTGCGAGCCCGGGGCTCCCTGCGAGCCGGGCACGCCCTGGTAGCCCTGGAAGCCCTGGGAACCGGGCACGCCTTGCGAACCGGGCGCTCCCTGCGAACCCGGCACGCCCTGGTAGCCCTGGAAACCCTGCGAACCCGCCACACCCTGCGAACCGGGCACACCCTGCGAGCCGGGCACACCTTGCGAACCCGGTGCTCCCTGCGAACCGGCGGCACCCTGCGAGCCAGGCACGCCCCGCGAGCCGGGCACACCTTGCGAACCCGGAGCTCCCTGCGAACCCGGAGCTCCCTGCGAACCCGCAACGCCCTGCGAACCCGGCGCTCCTTGGGAACCAGGCACGCCCTGGAAACCCTGGGAACCCGTAGCACCTTGTGAACCCGGCACACCCTGCGAGCCGGGTATGCCCTGGAAACCCTGCGAACCGGCCTGGCCCTGTGGGCCCTCAACGCCCGGAAAACCCTGCGGACCTTGGGAACCCGCCAGACCGCTACCCGGCGGGCCGGCCGGACCCGGAGCACCTTGCGGCCCTTGGACGCCGGGCGGGCCGGCAGGGCCCTGCGGCCCTGGCACGCCGCCGGGCCAACACCCACCCTTTCCATCGGGTAGACATCCTCCGATGCCCGGCGGGCCTTGCGGACCTTGTGGGCCCTGCGACCCCGGAACCCCCTGTGGGCCCTGAACGCCGGAGCCATCAAATGCCTGCCCCGTCCCCGGCCACCAATGCTGGGGGCCCAGGTATGCGGAGTCGTCGCCGCTGGCCGGCTGCTGCCAGCCTTGTGGGCCGACGGACGCGCTCTCGGCTGGCCAGACGGCGGCCGGCTTTGCGGTGTCCACGGCGGGTCCCACGAAGGCGGCTGGTGGGGCGAGCCCGGTTACCAGGAAGACCGAGCTGAGCCCAGAGGCAACACGAACATGCGCGGTACGGCGCAATGGTCGTGAATTGCCCACAGGTGCTCCCCGTCCGATGGTTCATAAGCACCATATCGGACATAATGGGTAGACACCCTTCTAATGGGCATAAAAACGCTGGTCAGGCGCTAACGCGCCTGACCAGCTGCGATGGTTAGATAAGTGATCAGGCTCCCAGGGCGTGGTAGCCACCGTCGACGTGGACGATCTCGCCCGTCGTGGCCGGGAACCAGTCGGACATCAGGGCGACGATCGCGCGGGCCGTGGGCTCCTGGTCAGTGAGGTCCCAGCCGAGCGGTGCGCGCTGCTGCCAGGACTCCTCGAACTGCTCGAAGCCCGGGATCGATTTGGCCGCCATGGTGCGCAGCGGGCCGGCCGACACCAGGTTGGCCCGGATGCCCTGCTTGCCCAGGTGCAACGCCAGGTAGCGGTTCGCCGACTCCAGGCCGGCCTTGGCCACGCCCATCCAGTCGTAGACCGGCCACGCCTTGGTGGCGTCGAACGTGAGCCCGACCAGCGACCCGCCGGGACGCATCAGCGGCAGGCACGCCATGGCCAGCGACTTGTACGAGTAGGTCGACACGCGCAGCGCGGTCGAGACGTCCTCCCAGGGGGCGTCGAGGAAGCCGCCACCCAGGCACGACTGCGGAGCGAAGCCGATCGAGTGCAGCACGCCGTCGAGGCCGTCGACGTGCTCGCGGACCTTGTCGGCGAGCCCGTCGAGGTGCTCGGAGTTCGTCACGTCCAGCTCGATCACCGGCGCCGGCTTGGGCAGGCGCTTGGCGATCCGCTCCACCAGGGACAGCCGGCCGAAGCCGGTCAGCACGACGTCGGCGCCCTCCTCCTGGGCGATCTTCGCGGCGGAGAAGGCGATCGACTGGTCGGTGATGATCCCCGTGATGAGCAGCCGCTTTCCGGCGAGCAGTCCTGACACGTGAACTCCTTTACTCGTACTCGAAATCAATGACCCATGCCGAGGCCGCCGTCGACGGGGATGACCGCGCCGGTCACGTAGCCCGCCGAGTCGCTCGCGAGCCACGTCACGACGGACGCGACCTCCTCCGGGTCGGCGAGGCGGCCGGCCGGGATGCTCTTGAGGATCTCCTCGCGGCGCGCGTCGGCCAGCGCGGCGGTCATGTCCGTGGCGATGAAACCCGGCGCGACGACGTTCGCGGTGACGTTGCGGCTGCCGAGTTCGCGCGCGATGGACCGGGCAACGCCTACCAGGCCGGCCTTGCTGGCCGCGTAGTTGACCTGACCGGCGCCGCCGGACAGGCCCACGACGGAGGAGATGAAGATCATGCGGCCCCAGCGGCCCCGCATCATCTTCGTGGACGCGCGCTTCGCGCACCGCCAGGCGCCCGTGAGGTTGGTGTCGAGGACGCGGCTGAACTGCTCCTCGCTCATGCGCATGAGCAGCGTGTCGTCCGTGATGCCGGCGTTGGCGACGAGCACCTCGACGGGACCGAGTTCGCCCTCGACGGCGGTGAACGCCGCGTCGACGGCCGCCGGGTCGGTGACGTCGCAGGTCACGCCGAAGACGCCGGCCGGGGCGCCGGAGCCGCGATGGGTGATGGCGACGCGGTCGCCCTGTTTGGCGAAAGCCTCCGCGATGGCCAGGCCGATCCCTCGGTTTCCACCGGTCACCAGAACGGTGCGTGCCACCGCGCCCTCCCACGTCAATGTCGAATCTCCTGGTGGAGACTAGGTGTTACCGCCAAGTAAGCGATAACACGGGTCCGGCTGGTCGAATGTCGCCCGCGTGTCGCCGAACGGTGGAGCGTGTCCGGCGCCATCGGGCGATCATTGCCTGTCCGCCGAACATGTACGATATCCGCGTTCCAGCCCGTGTCCGCGCCCGACCTTGGAGGTGATCGCTGTGCGAGATAGCGATCCTCCCAGTCGTGGCCGGGCCGGCTTCTCTCTCCGCTGAGCCGCAGCACTAGCGAGCTGCGCAGGCCAGCGTCGAGCGCCCGCGTCACGACACTCCTCAACGCCATTGCACACGCGGCATCGCCCACCACGCGACGCCTACGCCCGGGAGTGCGTCCAATGCGCCGTTACACCGCCCCGCTGGGGTTCACCATCGCCGCCATCTGGGTGCTGACCGTCTTCGTCATGGTCAGCACCCACTAGCGCGTCACAACAGCCGCGAGGTCCACGCCAGCGTCATCCCCGCCGCCGCGAACGCCAACAGCAGCGCCACGCCGATGAACCACTGCGCGATCTCCTGCGGCTTGGTGCGGAAGCCGATCGAGCTGCCCATGTCGGCGTACACGCGCCGCAGGGCCTCCTTCGACGCCGCCTCGTAGAACTGGCCCCGCGTCGTCTCGGCCAGTTGCTGCAACGAGACCCGGTCCACGGGCACCCGCTGGGCCTGCCCGTTGATCTCGACGACGCCCTCATCGGTGCCGAACGCGATCGTCGACACCGGTACGTTCGCCGTCGACGCCGCGCTCGCCGCCTCCTCGATCGACCGGCCGTACGTGCGGTAGCCGTCGGAGAGCAGCACGACGCGGGCCGGCGGGGCGCCCTGCGCACCGTCCGCCGGCACGCCGGCGATCGCGTCCAGGCAGGTGAAGACCGCCTCGCCGGTGGCCGTGGCCTCGGCCAGCTGCAGGTTGCCGATCGCCTGGGTCACCGCGGAGCGGTCCTTGGTCGGCGACACCACCACGTTGGCGGACTTGGCGAAGGCGACCAGCCCGACGTTGAACGCCTCGGGCAACTGCTCCACGAACTGCTTGGCGGCCTCCTGTGCGGCGACGATGCGGTTGGGCCGCACGTCGCCGGCCTGCATGGACAGCGACACGTCGATGGCCAGCATGATGGTGGCGCGCTCCAGCGGCTCCTTGCGGTCCACCGACGGCTTGGCCAGCGAGATCGCCATGACGAGCAGCGCGAGCAGGAACGCCACCGCGGGTGCGTGCCGGCGTACCGGGCCGATGCCCTTGGGCGCCACGGCACGCAGCAGGTCCACGTTGGAGAACCGCACCGCGTACGCCCGCCGGTTGCGTTGACGCCACACGTACACGCCGGCGAGGGCGAGCACCGGCACGACCGCGAGGAGCCACCACGGCGACAGGAATCGGATCATCGGGTGGTCCCCCTGGTGCGGGCGTGTCGGGCTGAGGCCACGAACCTGACGATATCGAGCAGCCAGTCGGAGTCGGTGCGCAGCCGCAGGTGGGCCGCACCGGCCGAGCGGATCGCGCTCGCGATGGCGGCGCGCTGCGCGGCGGCGCCCCGCGCGTACGCCTCCCGTACCTTGGGATCGGCCGTCTGCACCTCGTGCACGGCACCCGACTCCGGGTCGGCCACCATGAGCACCCCCACATTGGGTAGCTCCAGCTCGCGGGGATCGACAACCTCAATGGCGAGTACGTCGTGCCGGACGGCGAGCTTGCGCAGCGGCCGCCGCCAGGTCACCGGGTCGGCGAGGAAGTCCGAGATCACCACGGCCTGGCCGCGGCGGCGGGGCGGGCGGTTGAGCCCGTCGATCAGCTCGCCGAGGTCGGCGCGGCCGGGCCGGGCCTCGGTGGTGGCCAGCACCTTCAACAGGGCCTGCGCCTCCTTGCGGCCCGACCTGGCGGGCAGCCGGCGCAGCTCGCCGTGCGTGCCGAGGACGGCCCCGATCCGGTTGCCGCCCCGTACGGTCAGGTGCGCGACGGCCGCGGCTGCGGCGATCGCGAGGTCGCGCTTGAGGCTGCGGGCGGTACCGAAGTCCAGGCTCGCCGACAGGTCGACCGCGAGCCACGTCTCCAGCTCCCGATCGGCGATCGTCTGGCGTACGTGCGGTTGCGTGGTACGCGCGGTGACCGGCCAGTCCATGCGGCGCACGTCGTCGCCGGGGCGGTATTCGCGCGACTCCCCCGGTTCGCTGCCCGGGCCGGGCAGCAGGCCAAGGTAGTCGCCCTGCAGCAGGCCGTCGAGGCGCCGGGTGACCAGCAGTTGCAGCCGGTTGAGCGTGGTCCGGGCACGGTCGGCGCCCAGCGGCAGCCCCGCGCCGGGTGGCGC
>JAEZGP010000633.1 GCA_023437285.1 Actinomycetes bacterium
GCCTCGCCCGCCGGGCGAGCCACCGGCGGGCGACGAAGGTCGGGACCTCCATCGCGATCAGGACTACGACCAAATAGAACAGTACGGCGAGCCAGAGGTACCCGGGCCAGGCGAGCACCCGGTCGACGCTGTGCGGCAGGACCCGCATGCCGAAGAACGCGACGAGCAGCAGGACGGCCGCGCCGATGACCGCGAGGGTGCCGAGGCGGCGGCCCCGGGTCCCGGGCCGGGTGGTGGCGCGGACCAGCTTGCGCCACACGTAGTAGTGCAGGGCGGAGACGACGGTGAACGCGAAGACGGCGAAAAGAGGCACGGATCAGCCGCCCGCGAAGGGCGGGAGGACGTCGACGGTCGCGCCGGGTGGCAGCGGCGCCTCGTGGTCGTGCCAGGCGATGCCGTCGACGAGGAAGCTGCACGCCGGCAGGACCCCGGCCAGGCGGCCGTGGTGTTCGGCCGCGAGGTGGTCCAGCAGCGCCGCGAGGGTGGCCGCCTCGGCCCCCTCCTCGTTGATCCCGGCCGCCGCCCGGGCGCCCGCGTAGAACCGCACCGTCACCATGCCGCCATCATCACCACCTCGCGCCAGCACCGCCACCCGCCCCCGGGCCAGCGTCCGCGCTAAGGACAGTTACGTCCCCTATCCGCCCTTAATTTGCGTACGCAGGGCCAATCCGGTGCGCCGGATCACCCGCCGATGGCGGACATCGGGCGGGCGGGCTGAAGGAAGCTGGGGTCGTCGATGCCGTGGCCGGGACGCTTGCCCCACATGGCGGCGCGCCAGCGGTCGGCGATCGCCGCGTCGTCGGCGCCCGTACGCAGCAGGGCCCGCAGGTCGGTCTCGTCCTGGGCGAACAGGCAGTTGCGGATCTGGCCGTCGGCGGTGAGCCGGGTACGGTCGCACGCCCCGCAGAACGGTCGGGTCACGCTGGCGATCACGCCGACCCGGGCCGGCCGGCCGTCGTGGCCGGTCCAGCCGTCGACGAGCCACGTCTCGGCCGGCGCCGCGCCCCGGTGGTCGGGGTCGGGCGACAGGGACACCTCGGCCTGGAGTGCGGCGAGGATCTCCTCGGCTGTGATCATCTCGTCGCGGCGCCAGTGGTGCTGGGCGTCGAGCGGCATCTGTTCGATGAACCGCAGCTCGAAGCCGTGTTCGAGCGCGAAGCGCAGCAGCGAGGGCGCCTCGTCCTCGTTCACCCCGCGCATCAGCACGGCGTTGATCTTCACGGGTCGCAGGCCGGCCGCGTCGGCGGCGGCCAGTCCGGCCAGTACGTCGGTGAGGCGGTCGCGGCGGGTGAGCGTGGTGAACCGGTCGGCCCGCAGGGTGTCCAGCGACACGTTCACCCGGTCGAGGCCCGCGTCGACCAGCGGCTGCGCGAGCCTGGTCAGCCCGATGCCGTTCGTGGTGACCGACAGCCGGGGACGAGGGCTCAGCGCGGCGGCCGCCGCCACGATCTCGAGCAGCCCGGACCGGATCAGCGGCTCGCCGCCGGTGAACCTGATCTCGGTCACGCCCAGGTCGCGCACCGCGATGCCCAGCAGCCGCCCGATCTCGGCGTCGGTCAGCACGTCCTGGTTCGGCAGCCAGGCCAGCCCTTCGGCCGGCATGCAGTAAGAGCAGCGCAGGTTGCACCGGTCGGTGAGCGACACCCGCAGGTCGGTCGCGCGCCGGCCGAACCGGTCGATCAGGGTCGACATCCCTCGACCCTAGCGCCCAAAGTCGAAGCGTGGTTAGCCGCGAAGGACGGCTTCGGCCGCGTGGAGCACGGCGTCGCGGTACCCGGCGCCGAACAGCGCCGTGTGCACAAGCCACAAATGCAACTGATGCAGGGGTACGCGCGAGCGCCAGCCGTCCGCGAGTGGCCACACCTCCTGGTATGCCGAAAGAATCCGGTCGAGGTGCGGCGCGCCGCCGAACATGGCGAGCTGGGCCAGGTCGGTTTCCCGGTGGCCGCCGTGCGCGGCCGGGTCGACCAGCCAGACGCGGTCGGCCGTCCAGAGCAGGTTGCCCGGCCACAGGTCGCCGTGCAGGCGGGCCGGCGGCTCGCTCGGCGGAGCGTACCGGTCGATGTTCTTAATCAACTGTCCGACGCGGGTGGCGTCCTCGCCGGACAGCGCGCCACGGTCCTGGGACAGCCGCAGGTACGGTTCGAGGCGGCGGGTCGCGAACCACTCGGGCCACTCGCCGCCGGCGGAGTTGTCCTGCGGCAGCGTGCCGATGAAGCCCGGCCACGGTGCGCCGAGGGCGGCCGCGCCGGCCCGGTGCAGTACGGCCAGCTCGCGGCCGAACCGCTCGGCCGCGGCCGGGGTCGGCGCCGCCTCGTCGACCCAGGCGAGGCCCAGCAGGTCGGGCAGGTCGACGAGGACCTCCGGGACGGGCACGGCCGCAGCCTCGGCCAGCCAGCGCAGCCCGGCCGCCTCGGCCGCGAAGAAGCCCTCCGGCGCCCCGCCCGGCACCGACTTCACGAAGATCGACTCCCCGTCCTCCAGGGTCAGCCGGCGTGCTTCGCAGATGGAACCGCCCGCCACCGGCGTCTCGCGGATGCGCTGGTGGGTCAGGAAGGTCGGCAGGTGCTCAGGGTGCTGACGCAAGTACGCGAGGTCCACGGGCATGAGCGTATCCGCGCAGGTGCTGTTCCCCGGCGCGCGGCAGGAGTAAGCATGAGGTCATGACCGAGACGATGCGGGCAGCTACGACGCCGGTGGGGCTGACCATCAGGCCCTACCGACCGTCCGACCACGGCGCGGTCCGGCGCCTTTGGGCGGAGTTCACCGAGCACAAGCGCCGGCTCTACCAGGACCCGCGGCTGGGCGGTCGCGACCCGGGGGCGGGCTTTGAGGAGTACCTGAC
>JAEZGP010000652.1 GCA_023437285.1 Actinomycetes bacterium
CCGCTGTCCAGCGCGGCGACCGCCGCGCGGGCCAGCGCCACGTCGGCGAGCAGGCACGCGGCCCAACTGGCGACGGTCTCGTCGACCCAGGTGCGCCACGGCTCGTCGCGGTCGACCGTGCCGACCAGCTCGTCGAGCCGGCCGGACCCGCCAGGCCCGGTCATGATCATCAGTTCGGCGTCCACCGCGGTCGGGTAGCGCAGCCACGCCGCCACGCACACCGCCTGGCGGGCCTGAACGCGGGCCAGCGCCCCGTGCCACGCCCCGGCCCGGGGCGGGAAGGCGACCAGCAGCCAGTCGGTGGTGGCGGCGATCACCGGGTTCAGCTGCGTGTGCACGCCGCTCCCTCCGTTGCCGTATGACCAGGTCACAGGCTAGCCGCGCGTCCCGGCCGGGCGGGAGATCGCGCGGTCGTGCACCTGGTCACAACGGGCCCCCAGGCGTGGCGGGTGGGACGGGTGGGTCACGAGTCCGGTGTGGCGGACGCACCCCGCACCGCCAACGCACGGTTTCTGACCAGGGACACCGCCCGGGCGAGGCGGGACTTCTCGTCGGCGCTGAGCGTCGGGTTGGCCGCGCGCATGGCGAAGGCCCCGTCCAGGCCACGCTCCGGCGAGCCACCCGCCGCCTCCAGGAACAGCGGCAGGCCCGCGCCGGCGAGGGCGGCGTACGGCTGCGCGGGGTCGACCGCCACCTCGGCAAGGATCAACGCCGTCACGGCGAGATCCAGGTCGGCCGGCCCGTCGGTGGCGTTGCTCCAGTCGACCACGACCGGCCCGCCCGCCGTGAGCATGACGTTGTCGGGATGCAGGTCGAGGTGGACGACGCACTGCCCGTCCGGCGTACCCGGCCGCGCCGGCACGGCGTGCAGCCGCGCGTGCAGGTCGGCGAGCATCCGCATGCCGGAGACGGCGTCGAGCGTGCCGGCCGCGAGCGCCGTGAGCATCGTCGGCCCGTCGACCCGCTCCATCACCAGGTCCGGCCCTTCGGCGCGGTGCACCGCGGGCACCGGAAAGCCGTGCCGGCCCACGTAGGCCATGACGGCCGCCTCGCGGGTCACGTCCCACGCCTGCCGGTAGCGGCGCAGCACCCGCCCGTCGCCCAGCGCGAAGACGTCGGCGGTGCGGCCGGACGCTAGTCGTTGCATGGCTACCGGTCGGTCACGATGAGCCAGGTACGTTTGTCGATCAGCTCGCGGGCGGCGTCGAGGTGCCCGGCGTGCGTGGCGGTCTCGGTGATGACGTGCAGCAGGGTGCCGAGCAGCGGCCGGGACGGGAAGTCGTCGCCGAAGACCTCCGTGGGCCACCAGACCGGTTCGGCGTCCAGCGGCGTACGCGCGACGACCGCGTCCGCGAGCGCGATCTCCCGCCGGTACAGGTCGAAGATCTCCTGCGCGGACGTCTCCGGCGGCACCCGCCACGCCTCGTCCTCGATCTTGAGCTCCACCTGCTCGCCGTCGACGACCGCGCGGAACCAGAACCGCTCGACGTCGAGGGCGAGGTGCTGGACGAGCCCGAGGCAGCTCCACCCGGAGGGCAGCACCGGGCGTCGCAGGTCCTCATCGGACAGTCCGTCCAGGATGCCCAGAACATGCCGCCGCTGGCCGTTCAGCGTCTCCAGCAGAATTGTCGCGTCCGTCGCCATCACTCCCCCATGAACCATCATCCGAACCAGGTCATCGCCTGCCCGTGCGGGCGGGTCCAGGCCAGCGGCACGCCGTCGCACGACAGCACGTTGTGGAACGTGTCGGCCGGCGGCGCGGGCAGCCGCTCGTGCGCGACGACGTCCGCGGCCTCCACGGAGACCCAGTGCCCCGGCAGAGCGCCGACCAGCTCGACGAACGCGGCCCGCCGCGGCGCCGGCACCTGGTAGAGCACCGAGGTATGGAATACGACGAGCGTCGCGTCCGTCGGCGCCTGAGCGGCGAGCGCCGGCAGGTCATCGACCAGGTCGCCCCGCACGACCAGCGGCGGGTCGGCCGCCGCGACCGCCACGGCCGCGCGTAGCCGGGCACGGCGGTGCTCATGCTCCGGCCAGATCAGCGCCTCCAGCCACGCCACGTCCTGCGGGTCGGTCACCCGCAACGGGTTGAGGTCGAGCCCGGCCCGCCACACCACCTCGGGCAACCCGTTCGGCGGCGCCGCGCCGGTCAGCTCGCACTCCAGCACCGGCTCGCCCGCACCCACCCGGTGGTCACCGTAGCGGTAGGCATACCGGTCCAGGAACAGCGACAACCCCGCCGACGCGCCCACCTCCAGCAACGCGATGGGTTGCGGCAGCTTGGCGAGTACGGGCAGGAGCACCGCGCAGCGGCCGACCTCGTTGGTCTGCGTCGCCCGGGCCGACGCCTCGTCCGCGACCGCCGGCCAGTTCGCCACCACGAAGTCGCGGAACGCGACCGGGTCGTCCACGGGGCCGCCGAGCAGGCGCACCACCCCGTACAACAGATTGGGTTGACGTTTGCCCTCGGGCAGCGACCCGACCAGCCTGAGCACCTCGTCGTCGGCGGCGATGGCGGCCGAGAGGCGCTCGTATGCCGGGGACACGCCCCGCGCCTCCCTGAGCCCGAACTCCGCGTAGCTCGCCGCGACGGTCATCGTGTCCTCCCCCCGGTCGACCGTGCCCATCTTGCGTCATGCCACCGACAAAAATCCCGGCGGGTGTTTGTCGAATCCGGTCCGGGGCGTTCGTCGGTAGGGCAAGGACCACCTCTCAAGGAGGAAACATGCCACAGTACGGAATCCTGGTCTTCTCGCCCGCCCCCGCCGACCCGATGGCGCTGACGCCGGAGTACGTCGCGGCACTGGAGCGCTACCCGGCGCAGGTCGAGGAGCTGGGCGGCAAGGCCGTGACGGGCTTCGCGTTCGAGCCCAGCACGGTCGCCACCGCCGTCCGGGGCGACGAGGTCCGCGACGGCACGTTCCACGACACCCGCGAGGTCGTGGCCGGCTTCTTCGTCCTGGAGGCCCCTGACCTGGACGTCGCCCTGCGCATCGCGAAGCTGAACCCGGCCACCCGCGACGGCGGCGTGGAGGTCCGCCCCCTCTTCACCCCACCCGACGCCTGACCCCGCCACGCGCGCCGCTGTCCCGTGCGCGGTTTCCGCGCCGCCGCTTCCCGGCGCGAGTTCCGCCGCTTCCGCGGCGCGGTTTCCGCGCTAAGGCCAGTTACTGCTGCTATTGGGCGCCGAATTGCGGCCGTAACTGGCCTTAGTGCTGCCGCGAGGCTGCCGCGAGGCTCCGCGAGGCTGCCGCGAGGCTGCCGCGAAGCTGCCACGAGCGCTGCCGCGAGGCTGCCACGAGCGTTGCCGCGAGGCTGCCACGAGCGCCGCCGCGCATGGTGGGCGGTTGTCGGCGTTTGTCATGCTCGGGCCATGACGGGCACGTACGGCACCCCCCGCAAGCGCATGCGACCGCTCACGTGGATGCTGCTCGCGGCGGGTAGCGTGGTCGTGCTCGTCGTGGCGGTCGCCGCCGTCGTGCTGCTGTGGCCGCCCGGGCCCCGGCCGCTGTTCCAACTGCCCGTGGCGTGCGGCGAGAAGTGGCGGCTGAGCACGTATCCGAGCCACGGCGAGTACGAGGTCGACATGATCCCGACAAAGGGGTCCGCGTGGGGGCGACCAGTGCTGGCCTCCTACGACGGCACGGTGACGGTGGCCGGCATCAACGGGTCGCTGGGCAGCCGTACGCCGGACAATCCGGACGGAAAGCGCGGCACGGGCGGCGGGTACTGGGTGAAGATCGACCACGGCGGTCGTTGGGAGACCCAGTACCTGCACATGCTCGAACCGCCCATGGTCGAGGTCGGTCAGCGCGTCAAGCAGGGCCAGCAGCTCGGCAAGGTTGGCAGTACGGGCAACTCCAGCGCCCCGCACCTGCACTACGAGCAGCGACGCGCCCTGCTGAAGGTGGAGACCTGGTTCGACGGCAAGCCGTCCGGCATCACCACCGACGAGGCCGAACACATCGTCAACCGCACCAGCCGCAACTGCGCCCCCGACGAGAAGCCGTAGGCCGGTCAGTCGCCGGTCAGGTCGCGGCGGACCGCGAAGAGCGCGCCGACGACCGCCGCCAGGGTCCAACCCAGAAAGATCGGGAGTTTGCCGAGGTCGCCGGTGGCCGCGTCCAGGTACGCCGAGAACGGGAACGGCTCCTGCATCCTGCCGTAGGCCGCCTCGACGAAGACGATCCAGGCCGTGAAGCCCACGAACAACACCGTGGCGCTGCGCGCGATGGCCCCGCCGGCCGCGCCGAGCACAGCCATGATCGGGGCGACCACCAGCGTGGTCAGGTACTCCTCGTGGTAGCCGCGCGCGAGCACCGAGGCACCACTCACGGCCGTGAATCCCACGCTCACGATCACGGCCGTCACGAGCTGCGCGAGGAGCACCGGGATCCGCCGCTGGCGGGTTAGGTAGAGCAGCACGGCCGTACGGTGCTGGAAGTGCTGGGTGACCCCGATGGCCCCGAACCCGAACGCACCGGCTCCGGCGATCAGCGCCCAGAAGTCGGCGCTGACCGTACCGAGGGTGATGCCCAGGGCGCTGACGACCGCCATCGACATGGCACTGGACCGGGTCGTCGACAGCCGGTACAGCTCGCTGCGTACCACGGCGATCATCGGACGGCCTCCGCGTTCGCGGCGGTCACCAGGTCGAGAAAGATCTGTTCGAGGTTCGGGGAGTCCTTCACCAGCTCGTAGATCGGCACCTGGGCCTCGAAGGCGATGTCGCCCGCCTCCTCCGGGGTCAGGCCGGTCACATCGAGGGCGCCTCCGTCGGTGCCGACGCGGGCACCGGCCGCCTGGAGCGCGCGCGACAGGCGTTCGGGATCCCTGCCACGGATCCGCAGCCGCGCCGATGTCGATCCGTACAGCTGCGCCAGCGGCGCCACGTACCGGATGGTGCCGTCGGAAAT
>JAEZGP010000662.1 GCA_023437285.1 Actinomycetes bacterium
CGGCTCACTCGTCCGCGGCGGGGGAGGGCAGCACCGGCAAGGTCCGGGAGCGGCGCGGGCGCGGGTAGGCCGCCGCCGCGTCCGCCAGGCGTACCGCATGGTCCTGTTGTTTCTGCCAATGGCCGTAGAGCGCGCCGCGGCGGCTGAGCCGGTCGACCTCGCGGATCGTCTCGGCGTCCACGCGGCCCGGCGGGGCGTCGCGCCACGGGGTGCCGGGCAACGGCATGAACGTGTGCGCGTGGATGCGTGCTCCCAGGTCGGCCAGTTCCCGGGCGAGCGCCAGCGACTCGTCGACCTCCGCCGGACCTTCGCCCGGCATGCCGAAGATCATGTCTACGTTGATCCGGAAGCCCTCCTGGATGCCGACCCGTACGGCCCGGCGCACGGCCTCCACGTCGTGGCCCCGTTTCGCGGTCGCCAGCACGTCCGCCGAGCCCGACTGCGCGCCGACGATCAGGTTGTCGTTGGCGCAGTACCGGCGCACCAGCCGCAGCGCCTCGACCGTGATGTGCTCGGGTCGGATCTCGGAGGGGAACGAGCCGAAGAACACCCGCCCGTCCGGGCCGATCTCCTCCTTGCACGCCGCGAGCAGGTCCTCGACGGCGGCGAGGTCGGGCGTCTCGTCCTGGGTGCCGTAGGACAGCGACGTCGGCGTGATGAACCGGACGTCGCGCAGCCGCGCGGCGCGCATGCGCCGCACGTGCCAGCGGACGTTGTCGACGCTACGGTGTCGGAACTTCGCGGAGAACATGAACGGCGTCTGGCAGAACCGGCACGCGTAGACACACCCGCGAGTGATCTCGATCGGGTTGAACCGCTTGTACGTCACGGGAAAAGTCCGGTACCGGTCCAGCGGCGCCCGGTGGGCACGCCCGGTCCTGACGAGTTCCCCGGCCGCGTCCCGGGACACCCGCCCGGGTACCGCCGCCAGCCCGTCCTCGCCGCCGCCCGCGTCGACGAGCCCGAGCAGCGTCGCCTCGCCCTCCCCGACGGCGGCCACGTCCCACCCGGCGTCGAGCGTCCACAGGGGTTCGGCGGTCGCGTGCACGCCGCCGGCGACGTGGATCACGCGCGGGTCGTCGACGGCCGCCCTGATGGTGGCCAGCTCGGCGGACAGCGCCTCGGCGTCGGGCGAATAAAAAGACCACAACACGAGTACGCGCGCCGCGCCGTTCAGCGCCGCGCGGATCTCGGCGATGGTCGTGGCCGTATCCGTGCCGAAGCGCACCTCGTGCCGCACCGGCGTCTCGTGCTCCTCCAGCGCGGCGAGCAGCGTGTGATGCCCGTACGTCACCGCCTTGCGGTACCGCAGCACGATCGACACGTCCACGCCGCAGACCCTACTGACCCGGCCGGCGCCCCGGTCGGCGGGAGCGCCGGTGTCTGCTGTGTCAGCAGGTGGGGCGGGCGCCCGCGACGGCACCCGGGCGGACGGTGTCGCGCAGCTTGCGCAGGGTGGCGAGGAACGCGGCCAACTCCTCGGCGTCGAGGCGACCGGTGAACCAGCTGTCGACCATGTCGAGGTGGCCGGGGAGTACGCCGTTGAGGCGCGCCATGCCCTCGTCGGTGATGCCGGCGAGCAGGCCCCGCCGGTCGGTGGGGCAGGCGAAGCGGCGCACCAGGCCGTCGCGCTCGAGCCGGTCGACGACCCGGGTGATGCCGCTCGTGGTGAGCAGCGTCTGGGTCGCGAGGTCGGTCATCCGCAGCGCCTGGGCCGGGGTACGGGCGAGCCGGAGCAGTACCTCGAACTCGACGGGGGCGAGTCGATGTTCGGCGAATTGCGCGGCAAACTTGGCGTTGAGGCCACCGATGACCTCGGCCAGCAGGCCCATCGCCGTGATCCGGTCATCGTCGTAGCGCGCCGGGTCGTGCTCGGCGCTCGGGGCGGGTGGAGCGTTCGTGGAGGCGTCGAGGTGTGCTGTCACACAGCCATCTTAGCAACACTTGACACGGGGATTATTGCTTAGACTATTGTTGTTCCATCAGACATCGTCTGAGCAAGCTTCACTCATGGAGGAGTTCCCAATGACCACGCCTGCGCTTGTCACCCGCGACTACCAGGGCGCCACGATTCCCGTGGCCGGCACGTTCGCGCTCGACCCGGCCCACACGAGGGTCGGCTTCGTCGCGCGCCACCTGATGGTCTCCAAGGTCCGCGGCGCCTTCGAAGAGGTCAGCGGCACCATCACCGTCGGCGAGGACCCGCTCGCCTCCTCGGTCAACGTGACGATCGCCACCAAGAGCATCGACACCGGCCAGGCCGACCGGGACAACCACCTGCGCAGCGCCGACTTCCTCAACGTTGAGGTCCACCCGGAGCTGACCTTCACCAGCACCCGCGTCACCGACTTCAAGGACGGCGAGTTCACCCTCGTCGGCGACCTGACCATCGCCGGCGTCACCCGCGAGGTCGAACTGGAGGTCGAGTTCGAGGGCGTCGCCAAGAGCCCGTGGGGCCAGGAGGTCATCGGCTTCACCGCGTCCACCGAGATCGACCGCGAGGACTTCGGCCTCACCTGGAACCAGACCCTGGAGACCGGCGGCGTCCTCGTCGGCCGCAAGGTCAAGATCGAGATCAGCGCCGAGGGAATCCGCCAGTCCTGACCCTCCCTGCTCTCCCTCCCTCCCCCACGCGGACGGCCCGCCAGCACCC
>JAEZGP010000782.1 GCA_023437285.1 Actinomycetes bacterium
CTGCGGGCCGTACCGCCGTCTGAGCAGCGCGTCGTCCGCGTTGCCGCGCTGGCGCGCCACGCTCACCCACGGCCCGGCCGGCCCCACCGGATGCTCCGCGCGCCGCTTGCCGCGCGCCAGCTCGTACCCGGCGGCCCGGACCCGCAACGCCAGGTCCGTGTCCTCCCGGTAGGCACGCGGGAACCGCTCGTCAAAACCACCAACCTCATCGAGTACGCCCCGGCGGAAAGCCATGTCGGCCGTGATCCACGGCGCGGTCGCCAGGCCCGCCACCTGCCGTGCCCAGTCGGTGGGCCGATCGGGCAACGGAACCTCGACGACACCCTGCACCCCGGCGACGCCCGGCGCCGCGTCCGCTAGGTCGCGCACCAGGTCGTGCGGCCACGACGGCAGCGGCACGACATCGTCGTCGACGAACACCACCCACTCCGCCGACGCGGCCCGCCAACCCACGTTGCGCGCCGCCGCCGGCCCGCGCCCCGGCCCCGCGACCACCCGCGTACGGTCGGCCAACGCGGGCGGCAGCAGCGCGGCCAGGCGGCTCAGCGGCCGGTCGTTGACGATGATGACCTCGTCGGGCAGCGGACCGTCGGCGGACTCCTCGTCGACCAGCGACCACAAGGTCAGCTCCAACGACGGCCGGCCGACCGTCGGGATGACAACGGCGTGGCTCGTCACGCCAGCTCCGCGCGCGTCACGGTGAACGGCCCGAGCGCCAGCAGGTCGACCGGCGCGGAGCCGAACAGCTCCAACGCGTCCTGCGGCGAGTCGACCATCGGCCGCCCGGCCGTGTTGAGCGACGTGTTCACCACCACGGGTACGCCGGTCAGCTGCTCGAAGCGGGTCAACATAGCGGCCACCAGCGGCTCGCGCTCCGCGTCCACGGTCTGGATACGGGCGGTCCCGTCGACATGCACGACGGCGGGGATGCGCTCGCGCCACCCGTCGCGTACCCGGTGAGTGAACAGCATGTACGGGCTGGGCAGCACCCCGTCGAAGATCTCGCCCGCGCGCTCGGCCAGCACCATCGGCGCCACGGGCCGGAACTGCTCGCGGCCCTTCACGTCGTTGAGCCGCTCCACGTTGCGCAGATGCCCCGGGTGCGCGAGCAGTGAGCGGTGCCCCAACGCGCGCGGCCCGAACTCGCTACGCCCCTGATACCAGGCCACCACCCCGTCGGCCGCGAGCACCTCGGCGGCGGCGTCGGCCACAGAGGACGGCCGGCGGTACGGCAACCGCGCGCGCCGCAGCTCCGCCTCCAGCTCCTCGTCGGAGTACCCGCGACCCAGGTCGGCACCGGGCATCGGCGACACCGGATCGCCGATCGTCGACGCCAGGTGCATCGCCGCTCCCAACGCCGTACCGGCGTCGCCGGCGGCGGGCTGCACCCACACGTCCTCGAACGGGCCGTGCTCGGCCAGGTGCGCGTTGGCCACGCAGTTGAGCGCCACGCCGCCGGCCAGCGCCAGGCCGGTCGGGCCGCCCGCCGCGTCATGCAGCCAGCGCGCCAGGTCGAGCAGCACCTCCTCCAGCCGCTTCTGCACGCTCGCGGCCAGGTCGGCGTGCTCGGCGGCGAACTCCTCGCTGTCGGGGTCACGCGCCTTGCACAGGGCGTCCAGCGCCACGGGCTCCACCCGGAACCCGCCGTCCGGCGTCGCGTACACCGCCTCGCGGAACAGGTCCAGGTGCCGCGGCGTGCCGTACGACGCCAGCGCCATCACCTTGAACTCGTCGCTGGACCGCAGGAAACCCAGATGCTGGGTGACGTCCTCGTAAAGAAGCCCCAACGAGTGGGGCAGCGTCTGCGTCGCGAGCGGCTCCAACCGCCCGTCCTGGTACACGCCCGACAGGTGCGAGGCCGACTCACCCCGCCCGTCCAGGACCAGAACGGCCCGATCCCGTACGCCCGCCCGCGCGGGTGCCGCGAGCCCCGACGACGCCGCGTGCGCGACGTGATGGGGCACGAAGTGCACGATGTCCGGATCGAGGCCGGGCAGGGCGGTGGCGAGGAAGGTCGGCGCGCGCTGCGCGTACTCCTGGCGAAGCCAATCCCACGGGTCGCGCAGGCCGAGCTGATCCGCGGGCCGGCACAACGACGGGTCGAAGGAATACGCGACCGCGTCGAGGTCCGCGGGCCGCAGGCCGGCCTGCTTGAGGCACCACCTGGCGGCCAGTTCGGGCAGCTCCCACGCGGCGAACGGCACCGGTCGCTTACCATGCTTGCGCCGGCTGAACCGCTCCTCCTCCGCCGCCGCGACCGTCACCCCGTCGACGAGCAGTGCCGCCGCCGGATCGTGAAAGAGCGCATTGATGCCCAGGACTCGCATGGCCGGCCACTACCCGCTTTGAAATCTCCTATTCGGAGATTGACCGAGATTCTTGCCAGCTCCCGGCCGACGTGCCCAGCCGCGCGACAAGTGCGCTTGTCGACCGCCCCGGTACGTGATCGAGGCACCGCACCATCCCGCCGAGCCCGCGCACCAGGTCACGCTCGGGAAGGGTATCTTCGGTATAGTCCCCGCCCTTAACGTAGATATCGGGCTTAATGTCCCGGATAAGCCGCTCCGGTGTCGGTTCGTCGAAGATGATGACCTCGTCGACGCACGAGAGTGCGGACAGCACCGTCGCCCGGTCATCCTGCGGGTTGATCGGGCGGTCCGGCCCTTTCAACGCCCGGACCGAAGAGTCCGAGTTCAGCCCCACGATCAGCCAGTCCCCGAGCTCGCGGGCCTGCTGAAGGTACGTCACGTGACCAACGTGCAGGAGGTCGAAACACCCATTGGTCAGCACCACGGTTCGCATGGGCGCCGGATACCCCCAAGTCACGGTTGTATGCGCTTTTCACGTCGCGCGCGGGCCGGGGTCCGGGTCGGCCGTGGCACGGCACGCCGGCCCGATCGGGGGAACTTCCCCGCCGCCACCGCGGCTCAGCGCCAGGTGATCCGGCCTGGGGGCCTAACTGACTCGGTCGGCGGGCACCCGGCCAGGTACCCTGAGCGGCGCGGGCCGCTAGCTCAATGGCAGAGCTGCGGACTTTTAATCCG
>JAEZGP010000707.1 GCA_023437285.1 Actinomycetes bacterium
GCGCGCCGCCGTCCGGTCCGCCGCGACAGGCCCCGGTGGCCGCGCCGACGCGCTGACCGCCCGTGAGGTCGAGGTCCTGCGGCTCGTCGCGGCCGGGCACAGCAACCGCCGCATCGGTGACACGCTCTACATCTCGCCGAAGACGGCCAGCGTGCATGTGTCGCGCATCATCGCCAAGCTCGCGGTCGCCAACCGCATCGAGGCCGCCGCCATGGCCCACCGCCTGGGCCTGCTGGCCGAATCCACCTCGTGACTCGGCGGCCGCCGCGCAGGGCTCAGCCGCGGGCGGCGACGGCCTGCTGGTAGAGCCGGCCGGCGCGGTACGACGAGCGGACCAGGGGCCCGCTCATTACGCCCGAGAAGCCGATCTGCTCGGCCTCCTCGCGCAGCTCGACGAACTCCTCCGGCTTCACCCAGCGCTCCACCGGGTGGTGGCGCGGGGTGGGCCGCAGGTACTGCGTGATGGTGATCAGCTCGCAGCCGGCGGCGTGCAGGTCGCGCAGCGCCTGGGACACCTCGGCGCGCTCCTCGCCGAGGCCAAGGATCAGGTTGGACTTCGTGACCAGGCCGGCGGCCCGCGCCTGGGTGATCACGTCGAGGGAGCGCTCGTAGCGGAACGCCGGGCGGATGCGCTTGAAGATGCGGGGCACGGTCTCCAGGTTGTGCGCGAGCACCTCCGGCTCCGCGCCGAACACCTCGGCGAGCTGCTCCGGGGAGCCGTTGAAGTCAGGGATGAGCAGCTCGACGCCGCAGCCGGGCAGCAGCTTGTGGATCTGGCGGACCGTCTCCGCGTACAGCCAGGCCCCGCCGTCGGGCAGGTCATCGCGGGCGACGCCGGTGATCGTGGCGTACCGCAGGCCCATGGTGGCCACCGACTCGGCGACCCGGCGGGGCTCGTCGGCGTCGAACTCGGCGGGCCGGCCGGTGTCGATCTGGCAAAAGTCGCACCGGCGCGTGCACTGGTCACCGCCGATGAGGAAGGTGGCCTCCCGGTCCTCCCAACATTCGTAGATGTTGGGGCAACCCGCCTCCTGGCACACCGTGTGCAGGCCCTCGCGCTGCACGAGACCGCGCAGCTGGCTGAACTCGGGGCCCATGGTGGCCTTGACCTTGATCCACGGCGGCTTGCGCTCGATCGGCGTCTCGGCGTTACGCGCCTCGATGCGGAGCAGGCGGCGTCCCTCAGGGGCAACGATGGTCACGCAAAAAGCCTACGCCCGAGCCGGACGAACCGGTCGTGACCGCGACGAGCGTCACGTCGATGGGCGGGGGCAGTCCGGATCACGACCCTATTCAGACAGTCGGGCGCTGACCGCCCTACTCTTCCGGGCGCAGATATGGCGATGAGAGGGGTCCGTGTGGCCGGTTTGGTCGGTAGGGTCGCTGCGGCGACCCTTGCGCTGGGTGTTGCGGGGGTACTGGCCGGGTGTGACCCGGCGGCGACCGGCGCCGGGCCGGAGGTGGTCGTGACGGCGAGCGCGGACACCGCGACGAGCGCGGACCCCGGGGACAACCCGATGACGTGCGAGATGCTGAAGAACACCCCGGTGGGCGGCAAGAAGATGGACTTTTTCGGCTACCAGGACGTGATCCCGCTCGTCGACGGGCGCTGGTCCGGCGAGCACGACAACACCATCGAGCTGCAGAAGCCGTGCGCCATCGGCGACCTGGACGGCGACGGCGACGCCGACGCGCTGGGCGTGGTGAGCGAGAACGGCGGCGGCTCCGGGACCTTCTTTGCGCTGGTCGCCTGGCTCGACGAGGGCGGCGGCACGCCGGTCTGCGTCGCGGCGGCGCCGCTGGGCGACCGTACGCCGGTGACGTCAATCAAAATCACTAACGGCCGGGCCCAGGTCGTCTACCTCACCCGCGACGACGACGCCCCGATGGCGGTGCTCAACATCAAGCGCACGGCCACCTACCAGCTCATCGAGAACAACGAGCTGGCCGAGATCGGCTACGTCGACGCGCCGTACTCCGAATAAACGGGAGGCCACCGGCGGGGTCGGCTGCTAGCGTCGTGGACCAACAGCGACGACGGAGCCGAGTAGCGTTCCGGGCCGCCAGCGAAGAGAGCCACCGGCAGCTGCGAAGGTGGCCTGGCGCCGGTCCGTGAAGACCCTCCTGAGCTGCGGGAAGAACCGCCATCACGGCGTAGTAGACCCCGCCGGCCGGCCCCCGTGATCGGGCGACGATGAAGGCCGCCGCCCCCCCCCGCCGCGGCGAAGGTGTGGTGGCACCGCGAGGTTCCCGCTCGCCCACGCCTCCCTGGGGATCGCGTTGCGAACACAGAGGAGGTCCACCCATGCAACGCATCCTGTCCAGCCAGCTCGCCACGCACATCGGCGAGCGGGTCACCATCGCCGGCTGGGTGCACCGCCGCCGGCTGCTCAAGTCCGTGGCGTTCCTCATCGTCCGCGACCGCGCCGGCCTGGCCCAGGTCGTGGTCGCCGGGCCGGCGGCCCGCGACCTGCTCGACACGCTCACCGAGGAGACGATCGTCGAGGTCGAGGCCGAGGTGGTCGCGAACGCCGCGGCGCCCGCGGGGGTCGAGCTGACAAACCCCGTGGTACGCGCGCCGCACGGCGCCGCCGTCCCGCCACCGTTCGACCTGTACCGTCCGCAACTGGCCGCCACGCTGCCGACCATGCTCGACCACGCGGCGCTGGCCCTGCGCCACCCCTCGCGCCAGCAGGCGTTCCGGCTCAGCGCGGCGGCGGTCGCCGGGTTCCGGGCCGCCCTCGACGCCGAGGGGTTCGTGGAGGTCCACACCCCGAAGGTGGTGGCGTCGGCCACCGAGTCCGGCGCGAACGTGTTCGCCCTCGACTGGTTCGGCCGGCCCGCATACCTGGCGCAGTCGCCGCAGTTCTACAAGCAGACGCTGGTGGGCGTGTTCGAGCGGGTCTACGAGGTCGGCCCGGTGTTCCGCGCCGAGCCGCACGACACGGTGCGCCACCTGGCCCAGTACACGTCCCTGGACGTGGAGCTGGGGTTCATCCGCGACCATCGCGACGTCATGCGCGTACTCCGGACCGTACTCGCGGCGATGACGGCGAGTGTCGCGCAGCGGGAGCCGGCCGCGGTGGCCGCGTTGGGCCTGAGCCTGCCCGAGGTGCCGCAGACCATCCCGGAGGTGCACTTCGCGGACGCGGTGGCGCTGGTCGGCGCGGCCCTCGGGGAGGACCTGAGCGCGGAGCCCGACCTGGCCCCCGCGCACGAGCGGTGGCTGGGGGAGTGGGCCCGGCGCGAGCACGGGTCGGACTGGCTGTTCGTGACGGGGTACCCGATGGCGAAGCGGCCGTTCTACACGCACCCCGACCCGGCGCGTCCGGCGTACTCGAACGGGTTTGACCTGTTGTTTCGCGGCATTGAGCTGGTCACGGGCGGGCAACGGCTGCACCACTACGACGACTACGTGGCGGCGCTGGCGGCGGCGGGCGAGCCGATCGGGCCGTACGAGTCCTATGTGGAGGTGTTCCGGCATGGGATGCCGCCGCACGGCGGGTTCGCGATCGGGCTGGAGCGGTTCATGATGCGGCTGCTGGGGGCCGGCAACGTCCGGGAGGTCACGCTGTTCCCGCGCGACCTGCACCGGCTCACCCCGTAGCGGGTGATGGGCTAGCGCAGCGTTTCGAGGTGACGCTCGACGACGGGGAGGGCCTCGGCGACCGTGACGTCGCGGCCCAACTCGGCGCTCAGCGACGTCACGCCGGCGTCGCTGATGCCGCACGGCACGATCGCGTCGAAGGCGCGCAGGTCGCAGTCGCAGTTGAGGGCGAAGCCGTGCAGGGTGACCCCGCGGGCCACGCGGATGCCGATCGCGGCGATCTTGCGGTCGCGGCCCCGGTCGTCGGCGGGCATCCACACGCCGCTGCGTCCCTCGACCCGGCCGGTGGTCACCCCGAACTCGGCGCACACGTCGATGAGCAGCTGCTCCATCCGGCGTACGTAGGCCACCACGTCGTACGGCTTGCCGAGGCGCTTCTCGGGCAGCGTGAGGATGGGGTACCCGACGAGCTGGCCGGGCCCGTGCCAGGTGATCTTGCCGCCCCGGTCGACGTCCACGACCGGGGTACCGTCCAGCGGCCGGTCCCACGGCTCGGTGCGCCGGCCGGCGGTGTAGACGCTGGGGTGCTCCAGCAGGAGTACGGTGTCGTCGAGCTCGCCGGCGACGACGGCCGCGTGCAGGTCGCGCTGGCGCTGCCAGGCGGTTTCGTAGTCGACGACGCCCGCCCGGATCACGGTCAGCGGCGCCAGCGGGGTCGGTTCAACGACGGTGGTCACCCCGCCAGCGTAGGCCGGCCGTGGCGGCACGTCCCCGTGTCCGACCTCACGCCGGCCGCTGCGCAGCCCGGTGCCTGGGCGCTTGTGCCCGGGGGCTCGTGCCCGGGCGCTCAGAGGCCGGGCGCTCAGAGGCCGGGCAGCGCGGCGGGGCGGTCGAGGTCGAGTGCCGCCCGCAGTGCCTCGGGCAACGTCGGCTGCCGGAACGCGAACCCGGCCGAAGTGAGCACCCCGGGCAGGACCCGCTGGCTGATCAGCGCCTCGTCGGCGAACCCGCCCATGGCCACCTTCAGCGCCGGCGACGGCACCGACAGCAGGGCGGGCCGGCGCAACAACTGCGCCAGCGTACGGGTGAACTCGGCGTTGGTGTCCGGGTGCGGGCCGGTGAGGTTCACCGCGCCGCTGATCTCGGCGCGGTCGAGCAGGAACCGGACCGCGTCCTCCCAGTCGGTGATCGAGATCCACGGCCACCACTGGCGGCCGCCACCCAGCGTGGCACCCAGTCCGAGCCGGAACGGGATCAGCATCGGCTTGAGCAGGCCACCGGAGGCGTGCAGCGGCAGCCCCGTACGCAGCAGCACCACCCGTACGCCCGCCTCGGCGGCCGGCTCGGTGGCGGCCTCCCACAGCTGGGCCAGCTCGCTGAGGAACCGGTCGCCGGCCGGGGCCGTCTCGTCGACCTCCGTGTCGCCCGTGTCGCCGTAGAACCCGACGCCCGAGGCGTTGAGCAGGACCTTCGGCCGGCTCGCGGCGGGCAGCGCGGCCAGCGTACGGGCGATCGTGGCGGTGGTCTGCACGCGGCTGCGCACGAGGGTCGCCCGGTATCCGCTCGTCCAGCGGCGCGGGGCGACCGGTGCGCCAGCCAGGTTGATCACGGCGTCGGCGCCGGCCAGGGCCGAGGGTGCCAGCTCGCCCTTGTCGGGCGACCAGCGCACCTCGTCGGGTCCGGCCGGGGTGCGGCGCACCAGGTTGACTACCTCGACGTCGGTCGAGGCGAAGCGGGATCGCAGCCGGGTCCCAAGGAATCCCGAACCGCCGGCGAGCACGATACGCATGCGTCCATCCTGCGCTATCGCGCGGCGTCGGAGAACGAGGCGGGGGTGCCGCCGCGTACGCGACGACACCCCCCAACCTCAGGTGCGCTTTACAGACCGAGATCGTTCTCGAACGCGCCGGCCTCCAGGCGCTGCTTGACCGTGGTGAGGAACCGGGCCGCCTCGGCGCCGTCCACCAGGCGGTGGTCGTACGAGAGGGCCAGGTAGATCATCGAGCGCGGCGCGATGATCTCGCCGAGTTCGGGGTCGTTCACCACGACGGCCCGCTTGACCACCGCACCCGTGCCGAGGATGGCCACCTGCGGCTGGTTGATGATCGGGGTGTCGAAGAGCGCGCCGCGCGAGCCCGTGTTGGTCAGCGTGAACGTGCCGCCCGAGATCTCGTCCGGGGTCAGCTTGTTCGTGCGGGCCCGCTCGGCCAGGTCGGCGATGCGCTTGGCGATGCCGGCCAGGTTCAGGTCGCCCGCGTTGTGGATCACCGGCACGATCAGGCCGCGCTCGGTGTCCACGGCCATGCCGAGGTGCTCCGCGGCGTGGTAGGTGATCGTGCCGGCCTCCATGTCGATGGAGGCGTTGACGTCCGGGTGTACGCGCAGCGCCTCGATCGCGGCCAGCGCCAGGAACGGCAGGAACGACAGCTTCACGCCGTGCCGCTTGACGAAGTCGCCCTTCGCCGCGTCGCGCAGCTTGGCAATCTTGGTGACGTCGACCTCGACGACGGTGGTGAGCTGCGCCGAGACCTGCAGCGACTCGACCATGCGCTTGGCGATGACGGCCCGCAGGCGCGACATCTTCTCGGTGCGGCCGCGCAGCGGGCTCGGCTCCGCCTTGGCGGGCGGGGCGGCCGGCGCGGAAGCGGCCGGTGC
>JAEZGP010000017.1 GCA_023437285.1 Actinomycetes bacterium
GCCGAGGCCGGTCGCGACCTGCGCGCCGTAGTAGACGGCCGCGATCGAGCAGGCCACCTGCAACAGCGTCACGCCGAGCATCGCCCCGCCGACCTGGACGATGTAGCCGATGTCGCCGAGGACGACGCCCTTGTCGATGATGTCGGCGTTGAGGGTGGGCAGGTACAGCGTGGCAAGGGTCTGGATCAGTTGGAACGCCACGACGGCGCCGATCGCCCCCTGGTACGTGCGCAGGTATCTGCGCAACAGTCTGATCAGCACGGGTCTTCTCCGGTGGGTCGGTTGATGAGTCCGTTGAGGAGCAGGTCGGCGAGATCCTCGACGCTGAGGTCAGGCCCGGGCACGCCGCGCGAGATGAGCATCAACATGCTGATCAGCAGCTGGGCCGTCGTGTCCGCGGAGCAGCGCAACCGGTGTTCGTCCGAGCGGACCAGGTCGGCGACCGCTTCGATGATCACTTGCAGCGCGGTGAGCGGGTGGCCGTCGAATGGTCGGCCGTTGAGCAGCGCGAGGCCCTCGGGGGTGCGCAGCGCGGCGATCACCGGTGCGTTGGCGGCCACCCGGTGACCGACGACCTGCGCGGCGGCGCGCAGGCGGGCCGCCAGGGGCCAGGTGGCCGGGACGTCACGCAGCATCAGGACCGTGGGTCCCGGGTCGAAGATGTACGCGAGCGCCGCTTTGAGGAGGGCGTTCTTGTCGGGGAAGACCCGGAAGATGGTTCCTTCGGCCACGTCGGCCGCCTCAGCGATCAGTCGGGTCGGCACGTTGAGGCCGTGCATCCGGATGAGCGGCGCGGTGGCCGCGATAAGCGCTGCCCGTCGCTCGTCCGGAGGTAATGGAGCGCTGCGTCGGCGAAGTTCCGGCGCGGGCGAATCTGTCACGCGGGTCAGCATAATGAGTGATCACTCACTCCACACTCCAATTATGCCCACGGCGTAGCATCGCCGCCTGGCCTTGCCGTTTCCGCAGGTCAAAGAATGACGATCATTAACCGGGAGATTAATCGCGATGACGCGATCTTCATGCCGGCGCGGTGCGTCCCGACGCCTATGTCAACGGTGCGTCGGCCCCATGATCTGAACCGCTGCCATCCTGATCAACGGACCTGCGCCGGTCGACCGCCGGCTGCGATCGCCGCGCCGCACGCGCCGGGAGTCGTTGATCTACTGGGTCGAACATTCTGGCGCGGCGAAAACGATCCGGTCCGCCCACGTCAATTCGGAAAACGGAATGGGACCGCGCGCCACGACGCCGACCACGAATGAATGTGTTTCACCGAATGGGTGAGTCCTAGAACCTCCTTTCGAAAAGTCCTGGGACTTTCGTCCTTATGTGGTCCTACCTCGGATTTCGTGTGCCCGATAACGTAATTGAAAGGGCAGTCGCAACATTGACAAATGGCTATTCGATTCAACGGCTGAATGGGTTCGATGTGCCACGTGTCCACGGCATCGGGCCGTGGACTTCCCCCATACAGGAGGAGCCACATGCGCATTCGCACACGGATGCTCGTCAGCGCGGCGGCGGCCGTCGCGTTGACCGTCCTGAGCGCCGTGCCGGCGCAAGCAGGGCCGGACAAGGACCGCGAGCCCACCAGGGTCTCGGTCGCCAAGGACGACGCGCAGGCGCCGGACCGGGCGGTCGCGGCCAACGCGGTCCCCTCGTCGACAGGCGCGGCGCTGTCCCAGCTTCAGGGACGCATCGCGGCGTACGTCGCCAAGAACGGCACGAGGTACACCTTTGCCAGCTACGTCGACGGTACGACGGGCAAGATCGTGCTGGACACGACCGCACCCAAGACCGTCGTCGCCTCGCTGCTGAGCACCAAGGGCGCGTCGGCCGCGTTCGCGGCGGCGTCCAGCCAGGTGCAGCTCAAGGGCAACGGCGTCAGCGACGCGTTCGACCGCCGCAACGACTCGCCGCCGTTCTACGGCAGCGGCGGCATCGCGTCCGGCGGCGGCATCTGCTCGTCCGGTTACGTGGTGCAGAACTCGGCCGGCACCAAGTTCATGACCACGGCGGGCCACTGCTTCGCGGTGGGGGCCACGGTCACCACCGAGGCCGGCGCGTACACGTACGGCACGGTGTCCAACCGGCGCCTGCCCACGATCAGCGGCCACGCGCAGGACGTCGAACTCCTCGGCGGCCAGTCGTACTCGGCCCGCGTCTTCACCGGCGGCGTGACGAGCACGACCAGCATCCCGGTCGTGGCGGCCGGTGCCGCCAGCGTGGGTTACACCAACTACTGCCACAGCGGCCGGACCACCGGCGAGGTATGCGGCCACACGGCCACCAGCACCACCGGTCAGGTCTGCACCGCGACCGGCTGCAAGTCGCCGGTCATCGTCTACACCGGCGGCACCAGCGTCGGCTCGAACGGTGACTCCGGTGGCGCGTTCTACGCCAAGGACGCGTCCGGCGCCTGGATCCGCGGTCACTTCATCGCCTTCGGCGGTGGTACGGGCTACGCCCAGCCGTGGACCGCGTTCAGTTCCTCGATGGGTCTCAGCATCGTGATCTACTGACCGTACGCGTGACGCGAGGGCGGCCGGGGGAGCACCC
>JAEZGP010000087.1 GCA_023437285.1 Actinomycetes bacterium
GCGCAGCTCGGCGCGCGAGCGCGGGTCGAGCCCGGCGGCCGGCTCGTCGAGCAGCAGCACCGTGGGCTCGTGCACGAGCGCGCGGGCCAGGCCCAGCCGTTGCTTCTGGCCGCGCGAGAGCACGTGCACGGGCTGGTCGGCCTGCTCGGCCAGGTGCACCCGGGCCAGCAGCGCCGCGACCCGGTCGGCCACGAGCGCCGGCGCGACGCGGTACGCCTCGGCGAAGAACGCCAGATACTCCCGAGGGGTCAGCTGGTCGTAGACGCCGAGCGCGTCGGGCATCCAGCCGGTGCGCGCCCGCACCCCGTCCGGGTCGGCGACCGGGTCGAGCCCGGCCACCCGCACCTGCCCCGCGGTCGGGGTCAGCAGCGTCGCGAGGATCAGCAGCAGCGTGGTCTTGCCGGACCCGTTGGGGCCGACCAGCGCCGTGATCTGTCCGTACGGGGCCGAAAGGTCGATGCCGCGCAGCGCCTCGGACGTCCCGAACCGGCGGGTGACGCCCCGCACCCAGATCCCCGCGTCGTTGTCCGCGGGGGATTGCACCGTAACGCCGTCGGCCTGCTCGGACACGCCGAGAGCCTACCTGGACCGGTCAAGGCACCTCCCGGAGCGGGACGGCCACCCCGCGCGCGCTCGCCACGTTGCGCCGCCCGGCGTGCGTGTGCGCCGTGGAGACCTGTTTCTCCATGCGCCGCAGCAACATGCCGGCCTGGCGCGCGCAGGCCCCGACCGCCGCCGGTACGACCGGCAGCACCCAGTTGGCCACGAAGCCGTCCGCGGCCAGGTTCGCGATGAGAATGGCCGCGCAGGCCATCCCGACGCCCTCGACGACGGCGCGCCACACCGCGCGCCCCGAGTGCGCGACGGCCGCCCGGCGCGCCGCCCGCCCGTCCACGTCCGGGAAATCAACCAGCGCGTGCGCGTCGCGCCGGCCCAGGTTGAGTCCCGCAAACAGCGCCGTCGTGGACGTGCCGACCGTGGTAGCGGCCAGCACGCTGCGCGTCACGACGTACGCGACGGCGAACGCGACGCCGCCGCAGCCGAGCGCGACCAGCGCCCGACGGTATTCCCTCGTATCGCCGGGGTACCAGTAGTACTTCGTCGTACTCTCCCCGAGCTGCTTCACGATCTGCCCCATGCCCGCCCGCCTTCCCCGCGGCCACGCACAAACAGCTCCGATCGTCACACGCCGCGACGACGCGGGTGGGCCAGTCGGCCAAGCTACCAACGAGTCCTTAAAGCAGGACAGTCGCGAAGGTGCCCGCCCGACGCAGGCCGCACCGGGCGTAGACCTGCCGGGCGGCCATGTTGTAGTCGTTGACGTAGAGGCTCACGCTCGGCGCCACGCGACGCAGCGCATCGGCGATCACGGCCGCCATCCCGGCCGTGGCCAGGCCCTTGCCGCGCAACTCCGGCTCGACCCACACGCCCTGCACCTGCGCGGTGTGCCGGGTGACGACGGCCAGCTCGGCCTTGAAGACGACCCGGCCGTCGACGATGCGCGCGTACGACCGGCGGCTGCGCACCAGCTCGGTCACGCGTTCGCGGTAGTCGCGTTCGCCGCTGCCGATCAGCGGGGACACGCCGACCTCCTCGGTGTACATGGCCACCGCCGCCGGGAACAGCAGGTCGATCTCCTCGGGGCGCACGAGGCGTACTCCCGGGTCCGGGGTGACCGGCGCGGGAGCGTTCGTCGCGAGCAGCGGCTGACACGCGCGGACCTCGCGGGCCGGGCCCCACGAGTTCTCCAGCCGCCGCCACAGCTCCAGCACGGCGTCGGCGTCGCCGACGAGCGAGGAGCAGGTGCGCGGCGAGCGGCGGGCCAGGTCGGCGAAGGCGGCCACGGCGGCGGTGTGGGCCCGCACGGGGATGAGGTTGGCGCCCAGCCAGCACAGCGAGTCGAGCTGGCGGCGGGAACCGTAGCCGTAGATGCGCGCGTCGGCGCGCCACCATCCGATGCCGCCGTTGGCGATGCGTTCGGCCACCTGAGCGGCGGCGTAGGGCTCCTCGTCGAGGAGGCGTTCCACCGCCGCGCGATCGGTCTCACCGATGCGGCGCGCCGCCACCGTCAACATAATGATTAGCCTGCCAGAACTGAGGTGTTTTCAGGAGCCGAAGGCGCGCTCCGCTCCACCATACGGCGGCGTGCCCAGGCGACCACCGGCGGGACCGCCGCTCCGGTGACGGCGAACAGGGCACCCAGCAGCAGCCAGCCAAGCGTGCCCAGGCCGAGCACGACGGTGGTCAGCAGCAGGGGCGCGACGAGGTGCCCGAGCTGGAAACCCATGGAGTACGCGCTCTGGTACTGCCCCTGCGCGTGGTCGGGCGCCAGGCCGAAGGAGATGCCCCACCCGGCCGCCGACTGGCGCAGCTCCCCCAGGACGTGCACGACGCTGCCGAGGGCGAGCAACGCGATGGCCATGCCGGTCGATACCCCGGATGAGCCGGCGTAGAACAGGCAGGCGCCGCCGATGAGCAGGCCGCCGACGCGGGAGGCCCGGGCGGCCGCGGTGAGTTCCTCGGTGCCGCGCGAGGCGCGTACCTGCAACAGCACCACCATCGTCGTGTTGATGAGCAGGGTCGCGGCGACCATCCAGGCGGGGGCGGCGGTGTGCGTGACGATCCACAGGGGCAGCGCGATCTCGATGATGTCGAAATGGATCGACATGACGCCGTCGAGCAGCGTGCAGGCGAGGAAGGGGCGGTCGCGCAGCGCCACGAGGCGCGGTGCGCCGGGTTCGTGCGGCACGGGTGGCACGCGCGGCAGCCGTACGCACAGGGCGGCGGCGATCAGGTAGCTGACGGCGTCGCCCGCGATGAGCGCGAGGTACCACGTGGGGTCGTCGACGGCGAGGCCGACGCCCGCGACGGCGGCGCCCAGCGACAGCCCGAGGTTGGTCGTGGCGCGCAGGAAGGCGCGGGTACGCACCCGCTGGTCGGCCGGGATGGCTCCGGCGATGAGCGCGCCCCGCGCGCCGCGCGTGCCGGCGTCGGCGAGCGCGGACACGACGGCCACGACGAGGAACCCGGCGAACGACCGGACGGCCAGCAGCGCGCCGGCGCACGCGGCCTGGCCGAGCATAAAGCCGATCTGCATGCCGCGCGGGCCGAGGCGGTCGGCGAGGTAGCCCATCGGGGCGGCGGCGGCGAGCGTGACCAGCGCGGCGGCGGTGAGCGCGAGGCCGATCTGGCCGAACGACAGGCCGACGACCTTGTGCAGGTACAGGGCGCTGATGGTGCCCCACAGACCGTTGCCGAGGGTGTTGACAAAGGTCGCGAGGGTGAGGGTCCGCGCGACGCCGTGGTCGGGCAGCAGGCGGGCCACAAGGCGGGAGGCTGGGGTCGTCATCGTCAACGAAATTAACAGTACGACCGTACTGGTTAGCAACCCTATTGTTCACGATAGCTTTCCGATATATCGTTAACCTATCAACGAACGATCGGAGATAGTCATGAGAGACTTCATCAGGGTCGCCCGGGCCGAGCACGGCTGCGGGCGGGGACACCGACACCACGGAATGGGGCACGGCATGGAACGCGGCTTCGGCTGGGAACGCGGCGGCCCGCACGGACGGGGCGGGCACGGCGGCCGGGGACGCGGCCGCGGCGGCCGCCGGGTCAACGTCCGGGCGACCGTACTCGCGCTGCTCACGGAGCGCGCGATGCACGGGTACGAGATGATTCAGGAGCTGGAGTCGCGCACCGGCGGGGTGTGGCGGCCGAGCCCGGGCTCGATCTACCCGACCCTGCAACTGCTGGAGGACGAGGGCCTCATCGTCAGCGAGGACGCCGGCGGCCGCAAGCGGTTCACCCTCACCGAGGCGGGCCGCGCCGAGGCCGGTCGGGCCGAGGGCCCGGCGCCGTGGGAGGCGTTCGGGGCCGACGAGGTGGCGCAGGCGCGCGACTTCCGGGAGGCGGCCGGCGGCATCATGAACGCGCTGCGCCAGGTCGGCATGGCCGGCACCGAGCAGCAGCGCGAGCGCGCGCTCGAGGTGCTCAACGAGACCCGCCGCAAGCTCTACGCGATCCTCGCGGAGAGCTGATGGTCAGGCGACGGCGGGGGGGGGGGGGCGCCCCCCCCCCGCCCGGGGGCGATGTGACCCGC
>JAEZGP010000112.1 GCA_023437285.1 Actinomycetes bacterium
ACCGACCTGTCGACCCGGCGCGAGGGAGCAGCCCCAGCGGCGCGCAAGCGCCGCCGGAGGGCGCCCCACGCGGTTGGGCGCGGTGCGTCATCGCACGCGTTCACCGGCCGTCGCGGGTGGCCCTACGTCTGTCGGAGACGCGGCCCGCGCCTCCCGTCGGGTTACGGCCGCCCGGCCCCTACGCTGACCCGTCGGGTTACCTCCGCCCGGCCCTTGCGCTGGGCCGTCGGGTTACGGCCGCCCGGCCTTGCGCTGGGCCGCCGGCAGCAGCCGGGTGTGCCACATCTCGTCGACGCGCTGGCGCAGCTGTTCGGGCGTCCCGTCGTTGCGGATGACGATGTCGGCCACCGCCTGCCTGGCCGCGTCGTCGGCCTGCGCGGCGATGCGGGCCCGCGCCTCGGCCTCGGCCATGCCGCGGTTGCCTACCAGGCGCGCGATCCGTTGCTCCGGCGGCGCCTGCACCACCACCACCAACTCGTACCGGTCGGCGAGGTTCGCCTCCACCAGCAGCGGCACGTCGTTGACGACGACCGTACCGGGCGGCGCGGCCGCGGCGATCTCGGCCGTACGCGCGCCGACGCGCGGGTGGATGATCGCCTCAAGGCGCCGGCGCGCGGCGTCGTCGGCGAAGACGCGGCGGGCCAGCGCGGCCCGGTCCACGGCCCCGTCGGCGGCCAGGATGTCCGGACCGAACGCGGCGACCACCTCCGCCAGCCCGTCCGTGCCGGGGGCGATCACCTCGCGGGCCAGAGCGTCGGAGTCGATGACCGTCGCGCCCAACTCGGCAAGGCGGGTGGCCACGGCCGTCTTGCCGGCGCCGATGCCTCCGGTGAGTCCCACGAACAGCATGCCGTCAGTCTCGCATCCGCGCTGCCGGCGGCCACGGTGGGAGCAGACGCGACGACCGGCCGGGACATGTGTCCCGGCCGGTCGTCGTGCGTGTTGTGCGAGAAACTAGACCTTGCCGCCCGCGAGCTTCTCCTTGAGAGCCGCGAGAGCCTCGTCGGTGGCGAGGGTGCCCTGGGGCTCCTCGGCCGGCTTGGCGGGTGCGGAGGTCGACGGGCCGCCCGTGCTGGCGCCGGCCGGCGTGGCCGGGGCCTCGGCGTCGGCCTGGCGGGCCGTCTGCACCTGCTTGGTGTGGGCCTCCCAGCGCACGCGGGCCTCGGCGTACTGCCGCTCCCACTCCTCGCGCTGCTTGTCGAAGCCCTCGAGCCACTCGCCGGTCTCCGAGTCGAAGCCGTCCGGGTAGACGTAGTTGCCCTCGGCGTCGTACGTGGCGGCCATGCCGTAGAGGGTCGGGTCGAAGTGCTCCTCGCCCTCGACGAAGCCCTCGTTGGCCTGCTTGAGCGACAGCGAGATCCGGCGACGCTCCAGGTCGATGTCGATGACCTTGACCATGACGTCCGAGCCGACCTGCACGACCTGCTCTGGGATCTCCACGTGGCGCTCGGCCAGCTCGGAGATGTGCACCAGGCCCTCGATGCCGTCCTCGACGCGGACGAACGCGCCGAACGGCACGAGCTTGGTGACCTTGCCCGGCACGATCTGCTGGATCGCGTGGGTGCGGGCGAACTGGCGCCACGGGTCTTCCTGGGTCGCCTTCAGCGACAGCGAGACCCGCTCGCGGTCCAGGTCGACGTCCAGGACCTCGACCTCGACCTCCTGGCCCACCTCGACGACCTCGGACGGGTGGTCGATGTGCTTCCAGGACAGCTCGGACACGTGCACGAGGCCGTCCACGCCGCCAAGGTCGACGAACGCGCCGAAGTTGACGATCGAGGACACGACGCCCTTGCGGACCTGGCCCTTGGCGAGCTTGTTGAGGAACTCGCTGCGCACCTCGGACTGCGTCTGCTCGAGGTAGGCCCGGCGGGACAGAACCACGTTGTTGCGGTTCTTGTCCAGCTCAATGATCTTGGCTTCGAGCTCGCGGCCGACGTACGGCTGCAGGTCACGGACACGACGCATCTCGACGAGCGAGGCGGGCAGGAAGCCGCGCAGCCCGATGTCGAGGATGAGGCCACCCTTGACCACCTCGATGACGGAGCCCCGGACCACACCGTCCTCGTCCTTGATCTTCTCGATGGTGCCCCACGCGCGCTCGTACTGCGCGCGCTTCTTCGAGAGGATCAGGCGGCCCTCCTTGTCCTCCTTCTGGAGAACCAGGGCCTCGATGTGGTCGCCGACCGAGACGACCTCCGACGGGTCAACGTCGTGCTTGATCGACAACTCGCGCGAGGGAATGACACCCTCGGTCTTGTAGCCGATGTCGAGCAGGACCTCGTCCCGGTCGACCTTGACGACGGTGCCTTCGACAATGTCGCCGTCGTTGAAGTACTTGATGGTCTCGTCGATCGCGGCGAGGAACGCTTCCTCGGAACCGAGGTCGTCGACGGCGACCTTGCCGCTCGAGATGGTCTCGATGCTGCTCGTCATCTGGGCTGTTGCTCCGGTGGATTTAGGTGTCTAGAAGACCTGAAAGACGCCCGCGGGCCAGCCGCCGCGCATGACTTCCGCAACCACCGTTTGATCACAGGAGTATGGAGACGACCGCGAACCTGCTCCCTACCGAGGTTGCGGCCCACGAGTGCATCGAGAAGCTTACCCCGCACATCAGCACGTGGTCCAACGTTCCCCCCACCCCAGATGGGCCGCACTGGCCGATCGGGGCGAAAACACGGTGAATACCGGTCATACTCCACCCCACCGACTCGCCGGAATATGCGGCTGGCGCGAATTTACGGGTTGAGCTCGCAGACGAAAATGGCTGTACCGGGCAGCAAACGCCCGCGTAACGGACTCCAGCCGCCCCAGGCCTCGTCATGCCCGACCGGCCACTCCGGCTCCACGAGATCCACCAGCCGCAGTCCGGCGCCAACAACGACGCGCACCCAGTCCCCGACCGTCCGGTGATGTTCGACATAGCTGGCGACCCCGTACTCGTCCTGCTCGACGTACGGCAGGCGGTCGAAGTACGACTGGACGGCCGTCAGGCCCTCCTCGCCCGGGTCGTCCGGGAAGCTCCACCGCACCGGATGGGTCACCGAGAACACGAACCGGCCGCCCGGCCGCAGCACCCGGGCCACCTCGGCGCACACCGCCCGGGCGTCCGCCACGAACGGCAGCGCGCCATAGGACGAGCACACGGCCTCGAAGCTGCGGTCGGCGAACGGCAGCCGGCCCGCGTCGGCCTGCACGGCCGGCAGCCGTACCCCCGAACGCGCGTCGAGGCGGCGCGAATGCCACAACTGCCGCGCGGACAGCTCGACCGCGACGGCGTGCGCGCCGTGCGCCACGAGCCACCGGCCGCACTGCCCGGCACCCGACCCGATCTCCAGCACGCGCCGGCCGGCAACGTCGCCGAGCAGCCGCACCTCGGCCTCGTCCAGCCCTTCCGGCCCCCAGACGAACCGGACATCACCCAGGAACTCGCCGTGTTCGGCCTGGTAGGCATCGGCGGCCGCGTCCCACCACCAGTGATTGGCGCGCACGGTCTCGTCCGCCGACGCCCGCCGCCGCGCCACATGGGCGGCGTCGTCCGGATAGCTGGGCGGTTGCCCACCCAGACCGCCCGACTCAAGATCCGCGTCAATCACCCCAACATTCTCCCCGAGTACCCACTCCCCACCGCGCCGCGCCCCGCTCACGCCCGCCGCCCGCCACCCGCTGGCCGCCGGCCGCTGGCCGCTGGCCGACGTTTGGGTGGTTCGGCGTGTAATACCACCCCTGAATAACACGCCTTTCCGTCCAAACCACGCGAGCACGAGGCACGCGGCGAGCGCCGGGCACGCGGCGAGCGCGGGGCACGTAGGCACGCGGCGAGCGTAGGGGCGAGGCGAGCGCGGGTCGGGAGGCGAGCGCGGGGCGCGCGCATCTGCGCGTACCTCGCCGTCGATGGGGTCCGGAATTGGGGCCGTCGTGACGGGGGTCAGTGGTCGGCGGCGTCCCAGTCGCGCCCCAGGCCGACGGAGACCTCGAGGGGAACGTCGAGGGGGTACGCCCCGCCCATCTGCTCGCGGACGAGCGCCTCCAGCGTGTCGCGTTCCCCCGGCGCGACTTCGAAGACCAGCTCGTCGTGGACCTGCAGAAGCATGCGGGAGCGGAGCTTGGCCTCGCGCAGGGCCTCGTCGACCCGGAGCATGGCGACCTTGATGATGTCGGCGGCGCTGCCCTGGATGGGGGCGTTGAGCGCCATCCGCTCGGCCATCTCGCGACGCTGGCGGTTGTCGGAGGTGAGGTCGGGCAGGTAGCGGCGGCGGCCGAGGACCGTTTCCGTGTAACCGTCCAGGCGCGCCTTGGCCACCACGGACTGCAGGTAGTCGCGCACGCCGCCGAAGCGGGAGAAGTAGCCCTCCATCAGGGTGCGGGCCTCTTCGGTGGGGATGCCAAGCTGCTGGGACAGGCCGTACACGCTCAGGCCGTAGGCGAGGCCGTAGTTCATGGCCTTGATGCGGCGGCGCTGCTCGGGGACGACCTCCTCGACGGGCACGCCGAACACGGCCGAGGCGGTCACCGCGTGGAAGTCGGCCCCGGTGCGGAACGCCTCGATGAGCTTTTCGTCGGCCGACAGGTGCGCCATGATGCGCATCTCGATCTGGCTGTAGTCGGCGGTCATGAGGCTCTCGAAGCCCTCGCCCACGATGAAGGCGCGCCGGATGCGCCGGCCCTCCTCGGTGCGGATCGGCACGTTCTGCAGGTTGGGGTCGGTGCTCGACAGCCGGCCGGTGGCCGCGACCGTCTGGTAGAAGGTCGTGTGGATGCGTCCGTCCGGGCTGACCGACTTGAGCAGGCCGTCCACGGTCGACTTCAGCTTGGCCACGTCGCGGTGGCGCAGCAGGTGCTCCAGCACGGGGTGACCGGTCTGCGCGAACAGGCCCTGCAACGCCTCGGCGTCGGTCGTGTACCCCGTCTTGATCTTCTTGGTCTTGGGCAGGTTGAGCTCGCCGAAGAGGATCTCCTGCAACTGCTTGGGCGAGCCGAGGTTGAACTCGCGGCCCACCACCGCGTACGCCGCCTGGGCGGCCGCCTTCACCTCGGCCGCGAAGTTGGCCTCCAGCTCGGACAGGTAGTGGGTGTCGGCGCCGATGCCGGCCGCCTCCATCGCCGCGAGCACGTCCACCAGCGGCTGCTCCACCTCGGCGAGCAGCCGGGCCGAGGAGCCACCGTCGCGGTCGAGCTCGGCGCGCAGCGCGTCGGCCAGGTCGAGGGTGGCCCGGGCACGCACCATGAGCTGCCGCTCGGCGGCGTCATCGTCGAGGCCGAGCCCGTCCAGCGTCGGCTGGGCGTGGTCGGCCTCCTCGACGCGCAGTTCCCGCTGCAGGTAGCGCAGCGCGAGGTCGACCAGGTCGTAGGAGCGCTGGTCGGGGCGGGCCAGGTAGGCGGCCAGCGCGGTGTCCGTGGCGATGCCGCGCAACTGCCAGCCGTGCGCGGCCAGCGCGAGCACGGCCGGCTTGCTGTCGTGCAGCACCTTAGGCCGGGCCGGGTCGGCCAGCCACTCGGCCACGGCGGCGTCGTCGGCCTCGTCGAGCGACGCCGGGTCGAACCATGCCGCCTGTCCCCCGGCCGTGGCCACCGCGACGCCGGTCAGCGCACCCGTGCCCCGGCCGAACGTGCCGGCGACCGAGACCCCCACCGCGACCCCCACGGGAGCGTGGGTGGCCAGCCAGCCGGCCACGGCTCCGGCGCCGAGCACCTCGCCGTCGAGGTCGAACCCGGCCTCGGCCTCCGGCTCGACCGCGTCGAGGTACTGGTAGAGACGGTCGCGGAGGATGCGGAACTGCAGCGCGTCGAAGACCTGGTGGACGGCCTCGCGGTCCCACCCGTGCCAGGCGAGGTCGGTGGGGCCGACGGGCAGTTCGAGGTCGTCGACGAGCCGGTTGAGTTCGTAGTTGC